>JBPEXU010000123.1:0-2278 GCA_052031225.1 Marinobacter sp.
TTGGCAATACGCCCCCAGTCGCGGATGATGGTGGATATATTCCGGCTACCGGCGGGGTCTTCGAAATACGTGAGGCTGCGGGAAATATCCATCCGCCCGCTGTCTGCACCCACGTACACCGGCGCGGGGTCGGGAATCTCAGCTGCGAACGCGGTGCTCACACACAACGTCAGTAGGACTGCAAAAGCCGCTCTGATCAAACCGATTCCAAACTATTGTTATGAACGTTCGTTACCCCAAAGCGTAGCGGAACATTCACACACCGGCTGTTGATAAAGGATGCGGTTCGTAATTTTGTGTTTCAGCCTGCTCAGGCGATTTGCAGCAATCGCAGCAGCTGCGGCCGGTGCTGTTCCTGAATGATGTCCGCCAGCGTGTACTTATCGAGCACCTCCAAGAACGCCCTCAGGGCCTCTCCGAACATGCCCTTAAGCCCGCACACCGGGGTAATCCGGCACTGATTCTTGGCGGTGAAACATTCAACGATGCTCAGATCCTGCTCCGTTTCCCGAACCAGCACCCCGACATTGATGTCCTCGGGCGCACGATGCAGTCGCATACCGCCCTTCTTGCCCCGGATGGTTTCGATATAGCCTTTCTTGTTGAGCTGGTGCACCACCTTCATCAGATGGTTCTTGGAAATGTCGTAGCTGTCCGCTATTTCCTGAATCGTCGCCAGACGATCACCCTGGACCGCAAGATAGATCAGCACGCGCAGCGAGTAGTCCGTATAACGGGTGATGTGCATTCAATACTCCAGTCGTTCAGTCATCAGGTCAGTAAGACGGTCGGGTCACGAGGTAGCTGGCCGTCGCGGACAAACACAGTCCGGACACCACCAGCACCCAGGTCGATGCACCGAGCAGGACCAGCAACGTCCAGCTCATCAGCATCATGGTGCAGGCCAGCACCTTTGCCCTCAGGGGCACGGCTCTCCGTCGCCTCCACTGATCAATGGCTGGCCCATACTTCGGGTGTTGCTCCAGCCACCGACTAAACGTGGGCGATCCCTTGCTCGCAAAAAAGGCTGCAAGCAGCACGAACGGTGTGGTCGGCAACAGCGGCAAGACGACGCCGACGGCCGCGATACCCAACGATATATACGCAAGCATTCGAAATCCGGTTTTCCCCGGCTGCTCACTCATAGCAAGGGCTCCACTACCGTTCATATTTGCATCTATTCTACCGGGATTCCCGGGCCAGGTCTTCCCGGCACGCCGGCGCCGTCGGAGTTACCCCTCGCGGGGTATCGGCTTCGCGGACCGAATTTGCGATACTCCGGTCTATAGTGGATAAACAACGCACCGCGACAGGACGCAGCAATGCCTCGGACTCCCCTGACAGACCGCTTCGGTCGCACCGTCAACTACGTGCGCCTGTCCGTCACCGACCGGTGCGATTTCCGCTGCGTGTACTGCATGGCGGAAGACATGACCTTCCTGCCCCGGCAGCAGGTGCTGACGCTGGAAGAAATCGCCAGGGTGGCCCGCAATTTCGTCGCGCTCGGCACCGAGAAGATTCGCCTGACCGGCGGTGAACCCCTGGTGCGCAAGGACATTCTGGAGCTGGTGAAGGAAATTGGCGGCTACGGCCTGCGCGATTTCGCCATGACCACCAACGGCAGCCAGCTCACCACCATGGCCGAGCCCCTGCGCAAGGCCGGCCTGCATCGCCTGAACATCAGCCTGGATTCACTCGACGCCGACAAGTTCCGCGCCATTACCCGGACCGGCCGGCTGAATCAGGTTCTGGACGGCATCGACGCCGCCCGCGAGGCCGGATTCCGTGGCATCAAGCTCAACACGGTTGTCATGAAAGGCCGCAATGACGAGGAAATCCCGGAACTGATCGAGTTTGCGCGCCGCAAGCGGGTGGACATCAGCTTCATCGAAGAAATGCCCCTGGGCGAAATCTCCGAGCACGACCGCGGGCTGGCACTGTGCACCAGCGCCGAGGTCCGGGACATCATCCGCCAACATCACGAACTGGTGCCCGCCACCGAAGACTCCGGCGGCCCCGCCCGCTATTACCGCATGACCGACAGCCCGATCCGGGTCGGCTTTATCTCCCCGCACTCCCACAACTTCTGCGCCACCTGCAACCGGGTCCGGGTCACCGTCGAAGGCCGGCTGCTGCTGTGCCTGGGCAACGAACATTCCGTCGACCTGCGCCGCGTGCTGCGCGGCAACCCGGTGTCCGACGACAAGCTCCAGCAAACCCTGATCCAGGCCATGGACCTGAAACCGGAACGCCACCACTTCTCCGCCGATGGCGAGGT
>JBPEXU010000124.1:0-4777 GCA_052031225.1 Marinobacter sp.
CGCCACCTTCGACCACAACTTCGTGTTTGCCGCCGCGCTACGGGCCGACATCAAGCGCAATCCGTTTCACCCGTTCTCGACCTTCGACACCGCCACGCTGGCCGGACTCGCCTACGGTCACACCGTGCTGGCCCAGGCCTGCAAGCTCGCGGGCATCCCGTTCAGCAACAAGGAAGCGCACTCGGCGGCCTACGATGCCGAGAAAACCGCCGATCTGTTCTGTACCATTGTCAACCGCTGGAAAGAACTGGGCGGCTACCCACCGCCCCCGGTGCCCCCCGCACCGGACGACAGCGCCGCCGACACGCCATAAAAAAACCCGCCGAAGCGGGTTTTCAGACACCTGACGAACCCCGGCTTGCCGGGGTTCGTTGCCTCTATTACCAGTAGATGCCACGCATGATGGCGGCAAATGCCACCTGTTCGGACGACACCTTCGGCTTCTCGCCGGACTTGCTGCCAGCCGCCGCCGGGGAGTCCGGGAACATCCGGTAGCCGGTGTTCATGATGATCTCGCCCATCTTCGGCGCCAGCGCATGCAGCACCTGCGCGAAGATGCCCAAACGGGTGGCGATGCGCTTGGGCCGGTGAACGATGGCATCGCACACCATATCCGCCGCCTCGTCCGGAGACAGGGTCGGCACCGAGTCGTAGATCTTGGTCGGCGCAATCATCGGCGTCCGCACCAGCGGCATGTTGATGGTGGTGAAGGTGACGTTGCGATCCGACCACTCGGCGGCGGCACAGCGGCTGAACGCATCCAGCGCGGATTTGGACGCCACGTAGGCCGAGAAGCGCGGTGCGTTGGTCAGCACGCCGATGGACGAGATGTTGACCACATGGCCGCGACGACGTTCCAGCATGGCGGGCGCAAAGCCCATAATCAGACGCACGGCACCGAAGTAATTCAGCTGCATGGTGCGCTCGAAATCGTGGAACCGGTCGAACGACAACGCCAGCGAACGACGGATGGAGCGGCCGGCGTTGTTGACCAGGAAGTCGACATGGCCGTGATTGTCCAGCACCGTTTTCACGAACCGGTCGCAATCGTCCATGTCCGAGAAGTCGCACTGATAGGCGTGGACATTGCCACCCTTGGCCTCAAGCTGGGCCGCCACTTCGTCCAGCTTCTCTTTGGTACGGGCACCAATGACCAGAATGGCGCCAGCCTCTGCCAGCTTCTCGGCGGTTGCCAGGCCGATCCCGGAAGTCGCCCCGGTGACCACACACACCCGGCCTTCGACGGTGCCTTTGAGGGTGCGGTCTTTGAACAGATCCGGGTCCAGATTGCGCTCCCAGTAGTCCCAGATCACCGCCGCATAGTCTGGCAGGCGCGGTACTTCGATGCCGGTGCCTTTGAGCGCCCTTTCGGTTTCCCGGGCGTCGAACCGGGTGGGATAGTTGATGAACGACATCACCGAGGGCGGGATGCCCATGTCGTCCAGTACCGCATTGGTGATGCGCTTGACCGGCGGCAGATTTTTGATGCTCTGGCGAATGAACGGCGGAATGAAGCCAAACATCCGGGAGTCGATCCGCATGCCCATTTTCGGGGCGTGGCCGGCTTCGCTGAAGATGTTCAGAATCTCACCCACTTTGTAGGGATCGGAATCCACCAGGTGGAAGCAGTTGCCGTCTTCACCGTCCAGATGCGCGATGTGATCCATGGCATCGACGACAAAGTCCACCGGCACGATGTTCAGACGACCGCCTTCGATGCCAATGGTGGGCACCCACTGCGGCAGCGCGTGGCGGATTTTCTGGATCATCTTGAAGAAATAGTAGGGGCCGTCGACCTTGTCCATCTCACCGGTCTTGGAATGGCCGATGACCATGCCGGGGCGGTAGATGCGGAACGGCACCTTGCACTCCTCGCGCACCACCTTCTCGGATTCGTGCTTGGTGCGCAGGTACGGATGATCGAGCTTTTCCGCCTCTTCAAACATGTCCTCGCGGAACACACCCTTGAACAGTCCGGCTGCGGCGATGGAGGACACATGATGGAAACGCTTGGCGCCCATCGCTTCGGCGGCCTGAACCGCGGCACGGGTGCCTTCGATGTTGGTTGCCTGCTGGCTCTCTTCGTCCGCGCCCATGTCGTAAACGGCGGCCAGATGGAAGAAGTGGTCTACCTGCCCTTTGAGCGCTTCCAGGTCCTTTGAGCCAATGCCCAGATTAGGGCTGGTGAGATCGCCGATGACGGCCTTGACCTGCGATTCGTCGGCCCCCCAACGCTCTCGCAGCGACTGCAGTTTGTCGAGGCTTTGCTCACGAACCAGTACGTGCACTGTACCGCCACGGGCCAACAGTTTTTCAACCAGAAAACGGCCGATAAAGCCGGTACCACCGGTAAGGAAGTAATTCATCGAGAATCCACCCTGCTTATTGTTACTCAAGTAGTTGTCTGTCCATGAAAGCCTTGTAAGACGAAAGTCGTAATTCGCTACAAGGCCGCTGGCATTGTACGTAATTGCAATGATTCTGTACCGGACTTTTTTAGAGCATTTACTCTTTAAGTTCTTGTTTTTATTAGAGTCATTACTCTAAACGCTCAGGCTGACTCGCGCTGAAACTGGAGATATTTCCGACACATTGCCCTTGAGACTAGCACAGCCCGGCGGACTTGCCCGCGTCTGGCGGTGAGGAAAGCAAACACCATGAAACCCAACGCCGGCAATGCGATAATCCGGAACTTATCGCGCCTTGGCGCGTCTGTTTCATTCATCATCCGAAGTAAGGTGCTCAGAACCGTATCATGCCAAACGACAACCCGAACACTCAGCGCTACATTGCCATTGCCCGCGCCTGCCTGAAGGCGATCAACGACACCGCCGGTGACGCCGGTTCCCGGGAGGAGAAAATCCAGGCCGTTTACAGCGCCATTGATGACGCCTTCCAGGCGGAGTTTGCCGAGTACCGGCAGTCCGTTGCCATCATGGCGACCGTTCTGGAACGCATTGCCTCCGGCCAGCTCGATGCCGCCAGCGCCGCCGAGCTGGCACAGAAAACCCTGGATCAGCAGCCTCAGGCCACTCGTAACGCATTGATCCATTAACTCTCGCAAAGACCCACGAGGCCCTATGACATACGGAACGTTCAGCCCCGTTTTGCTTTGCCTGCGCCAAAGCCTGCTCGTCACCCTGCTGCTTTTCGTCACAGTACTGGCGCAGGCGTCGCAAACGCCCCTGAAAAGCCCCAACGACAACAACGACTACCGCTACATCGAGCTGGAAAATGGTCTCCGGGCCATTCTTGTGTCGGACCCCAGCGCCGACAAGGCGGCGGCGTCATTGAACGTGGGGGTCGGCAGCGGCGACGATCCGAAAGGGCGCGAGGGCCTCGCCCACTTCCTGGAGCACATGCTGTTCCTGGGCACCGAGAAATACCCCGAACCCGGCGAATATCAGCAGTTCATCAAAAGCCATGGCGGCAGCCACAATGCCTTCACGGCCTTTCAGGACACCAACTACTTTTTTGACGTCGAGGCCAGGTTTCTGGAACCCGCCCTGGACCGGTTTGCCCAGCAGTTTTCCGCGCCCCTGTTCACCCCCGATCTGGTGGACCGGGAGCGCAACGCGGTGCATTCCGAATTCAGCGCCAAACAGCAGGAAGATGGCCGCCGGTTTTACTCGGTCAAAAAAGCCGCCAGCAATCCGGAGCACGCCTTCAGTCAGTTTGCCGTCGGCAACCTCCGCACGCTCGAAAACACCGAGGCCAACCCACTGCGCCCGGACCTGATCGAGTTCTGGCAGCGCCACTACTCGGCCAACATCATGACCCTGGCAGTCTACGGGCCTCAGTCACTGGATGAGCTGGAGGCGATGGTCCGGCCCCGTTTCAGCGCCATCGAGAACCGGCAACTGGCACGCACCCGGCACAGCCAGCCTCTGTTTGCACCGACGCAGGTGCCGGCCAAAATCAGCGCCCAGGCGATCAAGGACATCCGGCGGCTAACGCTCACCTTCCCGATTCCGTCCCAGCGGGCCCACTACAAGACCAAGCCGGCCAGCTACGTCGCCAATCTGCTTGGCCACGAAGGCCCCGGCAGCCTGTTGGACGTGCTCAAGCGCGCCGGACTTGCCGAAAGCCTGTCAGCAGGCCTTGGCCTGGATACCGGAGAACACGCAACCCTGGAGATCAGCCTGTCCCTGACTCCCAAGGGACTGGACAACCACGACGACATTCTGCCGCTGGTGTTCCGCTACATCGACCTGGTGCGCTCCGAGGGCATCAGCCGGCCCCGGTTTGAGGAAATGCAGACACTGGCGCGGATCGATTTTCGCTTTCGCGAACAGGACGAGCCACTGCACGAGGTGATGCGGCTGTCGAGCCAACTTCAGCACTACCCGCCAGAGGACGTACTGAGCGCGCCCTGGCTGATGGAACGCTACGCTCCGGAGCAGTATCGGGCGCTGCTGGATCACCTGACCCCGGACAACGTGGTGGTGTTTCTGCTGTCACCCGATGCCAAACTGGACAACCCACAAACGACGGACTGGTACGACACCCCCTGGCAGCGGGAAGCACTGCCGGCAGAGACTCTGACCCAGGGGGCGCCACCGGAACTGGCGGCCGAGCTGGCCCTGCCGGCACCCAACCCGTTCATTCCCGAGGCCCTGGCCATGGTGCCGGGTGCAACCATGGCACATCCGGTGCGCCTCGACCGTGGTGACGGAGTGGAAATCTGGTTTGCCCGCGATACCCGCTTCGGCACCCCCAAGGCCAATCTTTTCCTGAGCCTGCGCACCCCGGCGGCCCGGGTCAGCGCCCGAAGTGC
>JBPEXU010000125.1:0-7529 GCA_052031225.1 Marinobacter sp.
TGCCGCCGATCAGCCAAAGCGCCAGAATGTCCGTGAAACTCATGCCATCGCCATCACCGCACGGGCCGCTGGTCGGCCTCGCGTCCGGCACCGGCCCGGCGGTAGCTCCAGACGTAAATCAGCACAAACGCCAGCACACCCGCGACATCCAGAGCCAACACGCCATGGGGCCAAAGCATCACGGTGCCCATGACAAACATGGCCACGCGCAATAGCAGGTTCAGCGGATGCTCCAGATAACCCTCAAGCCCCGCGACGATGGCGTAAATGCCCAACAGTGCGAAACCGAAGACCGTCAGCATCTGGCTGAAATCGCCGGTAATCAGCGGCGTATAGGCGAACAGCAGCGGCACGATGTACAGCCCTTTGGCGAGCTTCCAGGCGGTAAAGCCGGTCCGCATCTGCGGCGTCCCGGCAATGGCAGCCGCCGCAAACGCAGTCAGGCACACCGGCGGTGTGACGTTGGAGTCCTGGGACAACCAGAAAATCACCATGTGTGCGGCAACCAGCGCCATGGCCAGCGCCTCCGGCGAGATCGCCTGCTCCAGCAGCTGAGTACTGAAGGTATCCGGCACCAGAGCCAGCATCGACATCGCCGTAGCCCGGTCCATCGGGGCATTGAGCAACTCCAGCTTGTCGGGCGCGGCCAGCATAAAGATGGCTTTGGCCTGCTCCGGCAGGGTTCCGCTCATCAGAAGCTCCACCAACTGGCTCTGGGCGATCAACTGGTACAGCGCAGGCGCCGACAACGTGGCCAGGACTATGTAAGCGGCCGTCACCGGCAGCCCCATCCCCAGAATCAACGACGCCAGGGCGACCAGCACAATCGTCACCAGCAGGCTGCCGCCCGCCCAATCGGTGATCATCAGCGAAAAGGTATTGCCAATGCCGGTGGTCGACACCACCATCACGATCAGGCCGACGGTAATCAGCAGGATGGCCGTGGTGGTGATGTTTCGGGCCCCCATGGCGAGCGCGTCCAGAATGTCGCGCGGGCCCATCGGGTGCTTCGACAACCAGGACGATACGATCACCGACAGGATCGCGATACCGGCGGCGTAAGTCGGGGTAAAGCCATAGATCAGAGCCACCACCAGCACCACCAGCGGCAGCAGAAAATGCCAGCCGTCTTTCAGCACCTGCCACAGGGACGGCAGATTTTCCTCTTCCAGTTGCGTGGCGTGGCTGCGCTTGGCTTCGATCCGGACGAACATCGCCACCGACAGGAAATACAGCAGCGCCGGCAAGGTGGCGACACTGATGATCGTCAGGTAAGACACCTGGGTGTAGGAGGCCATGATGAACGCGCCCGCCCCCATCACCGGCGGCATCAACTGACCACCGGTCGAAGCCGCCGCCTCGACACCGGCAGCAAAACGGGCGGGAAAGCCGGCACGACGCATCAACGGGATGGTGATCACCCCGGTAGAGACGGTGTTGGCAACGCTGGAACCGGACACCGAGCCCATCAGCCCGGACGAGAAAACGGCGACCAGGCCCGGCCCGCCGACAAATCGCCCCGCCGCGCAACGCGCCAGTTGGATGATGAATTCACCGGCACCGGACTTCACCAGAAAGGCGCCAAACAGGATAAACATGAACACGTAGGTCCAGGAAATCCGGGCGATCGACCCAAGCATACCCTGGCCCCCGAGATAGGCCCGAAACAGCACCGTCTCCCAGCTCAGACCCGGGAAGTTGAAAATGCCGTCGACATAAGCCCCCCACCAGGCGACGTAGGTCAGTGCCAGGACGCAGAGCGTCGGAATGAACCAGCCGACGGTGCGCCGGGCAAATTCCAGGATCAGCAGCACCGCCGTGATGGACACCAGCCAGTCCCAGGTATTGAACGTTACACCACGCTCGTACAACGCGGTTTCAAAGAGGATCAGGTACCCGGCACAGCCCAGCGCCAGCAGGCCCAACACGATGTCGGTGCCGAGCACGAGCCGCTGCCCTGCCCGGCTGCGGGCCTTGAACATCGGTGTGGTCAGGGCGCAGATCAGCCCGAACAGGCCGAAGTGGAGCGCAGACGTCCACAATTCGGACCAGGTCGAGAGCGTATTGAAGTACAGATGGGCAACCGACGTCAGAATCGCCAGCCCGGCAATCACCGGTCCGAGCTTGGGGTGTTCCAGACGTTCGGCGGCTTCACGGACACTGTCGTCACGGACCTGCGGATGAGGTCCGTGACCGGAGATTTCCGCCACCACTACTTGGCAATCAGGCGATCGGGAATCTCAAGCCCCTGCTCCCGGTAGAACCGGGCAGCCCCCGGATGCAGAGGCATCGGCAGACCGGCAATGGCCTTTTCCAACGCCATCGCCTTGGTGGCCGGATGAATGTTGTTCAGGAACGGCAGGTTGGCGTAGATGGTCTTGGTGATCTGATACACGTCCTCTTCCGGTACATCGTCACGCACCGCCAGAATGTTGGGCTGGGCGATGGTGTTGATGTCCTCGTCCTGATTCGGGTAGGTGCCGGCGGCGATGGTGTACGGCGTCCAGAGTTCGAAATCGCTGTTTACCTGGGCAAGCTGCTCTGCGGTAAACGACAGCGTGGTGATGTCGTCGCCGAGATTGGCGTAGGCCCGGGTCACGGCCGAGGCCGGGGCACCGGCGGGAATGTTCATGCCGTCGATGTTACCGTTCTGCAGCGCATCGGCACTGGGGCCATAGCCAAGGTAGGCCAGGTTCATTTGCTCGACATCAATGCCCAGCTTGCCGAGGATGAACCGACCCGAGCCTTCGGTGCCCGAATTACGCTTGCCGATGGAGAAGGAACGCCCGTAGAGATTGGTCAGATCGGCAATGGTGCCGGTTTTCGCCAGCTCCTTGCGCACCACGAAATGCTCGACGTTCTGCCACAACATGGAGACTGAGCGCAGGTTCTTGTAGGCCTTGGAGACCGGGCCGGTGCCGTTCCAGGCGTAGGCGCCATAGAGCCCCTGGAGGATACCAAACTGGATCTGGTTCTCGTCCAGCAGCTTGAGGTTTTCGCCGGAGCCGGCGGAGCTGATGGCCGACACGGAAATGCCGGTGGAGGGTTCGAGCCGAACCTTGATCAGCGTCGAAATCGCCACCCCGACCGGGTAGTAGGTGCCGCCGGTGGTGGCGGTGCCCATGACATACTTGCCTTCGGCCTGTACCGACACCGACGAGAACGCCAGTGTCGCAGCCGCCACCAGCCCCAGCGCTGATTTCAGGAATCCGGGTGTTTTCATCTGTCCTGCTCTCCTTATCGTTGTTGATGCAGTCAAACCGGTGAGAACCAATAAAAAATAGCGGCTTGCCTGCGCTTGCGCCAGCGGGCTTAGCCAATGGTCGAATCTAAAAGAAAACCCCCGATGCTGGCGCAACGGGGGTTTTCTGGTTACCCGGGCTGTTTCCGGGTCGCTGTCAACGCCTTACGGCAGATTGTGATACCGCGCCTTGATGGCCTTGTCGAAGCCGGCGAGGATGTCCGCGTGCGGCTCGTCGCCCATCTTGGACACAATCACAATGGCGATGGTGGCGAAGATGAAGCCCGGAATGATCTCATAGAGATCCAGAATGCCACCGGACAGGTTGCCCCAGACCACAACGGTCACACCGCCGACGACGATACCCGCGACCGCACCGGCCTTGGTCATACCGCGCCAGAACAGGGACAGAATCAGCGCCGGACCAAAGGCGGCACCGAAGCCTGCCCAGGCGTAGGACACCAGCTCAAGCACCTTGCTGTCCGGGTTCAGGCCCAGAATGCAGGCGATAATGGCAATACCGACCACCGCGAAACGGCCAACCCAAACCAGTTCTGCCTGAGACGCGTCTCTGCGGAACAGCGCCTTGTAGAAATCCTCGGCCAGTGCAGAGGAGGACACCAGCAGCTGGGAATCCGCCGTACTCATGATCGCGGCCAGAATCGCCGCCAGCAGAATACCGGCGATCACCGGATGGAACAGGGCATCCACCAGCAGCATGAAGGCCCGCTCGCCGTCTTCCAGCGGGGTCTCGAAGTAGCCGATGGCGGCAAATCCCACCAGCAGCGCACCCAGTAGACCCAGACCGCTCCAGATAACCGCGATCCGGCGAGCGGTCGGCACGTCATCCTCGCTGCGAATCGCCTTGAAGCGCGCCAGGATGTGCGGCTGACCGAAGTAGCCCAGACCCCAGCCCAGCAGCGACAGAATGGCCAGGAGGCCCAGGGACTCACCGTCGGTGTTGGTGAACGCGTCCAGAAGCTCCGGGTTCTTGGCGGACATCGCGGCGGTGGTTTCGCCCCAGCCACCGACCAGGTTCATGGCCACGATGGGAACCAGCAGCAGCGCGGCAAACATCAGCAGACCCTGTACCACATCGGTCCAGGACACCGCCAGGAAGCCACCAAAGAAGGTGTAGGACACCACGGCAATGGTGCCGACCACCACGGCGGTGGTGTAGTCGAGGCCGAATACGGTTTCGAACAGCTTGCCGCCGGCAACCAGACCAGAGCTGGTGTAGAACAGGAAGAACAGCAGGATGAAGAACGCCGACACGACCCGCAGAACGCGGCTGGTGTCGTTGAAGCGGTTCTCGAAGAACGACGGCAGTGTCAGTGAGTCACCGGCGGACAGCGAGTAGGTCCGCAGCCGGCTGGCGACAAACAGCCAGTTGAGCCAGGTACCGACCAACAGGCCGACGGCAATCCAGATGGCCTCGAAACCCGCCGCGTAGGCGTAGCCGGGAAGCCCCAGCAACAACCAGCCACTCATGTCAGAGGCGCCGGCACTCAAAGCGGAAGGCAGCGGGCCAAGCGAACGGCCGCCAAGAATGTAGTCGGAAAGGTTGGACGTACGTTTCCAGGCCACATAACCGATGCCCAGCATCAGTAGGATGTAGGCGATAAAGGTTATCGTGACCCCTACGTTATTTCCTATCATTTCGATTTTCTCCCCGTGCGCTATATGGGTTACTTGTTGTTGACTTGCTACGGCTCTCCTTCTCCACCCTGCCAGCAGGATGAGAGGGACAGCCCCGAAACGGGCGTTTCCGCCCGGCGTTTACGCGGCGTCCTTGCTGCTTGGGTACTGCTTACTCCTAAACCTTTTCAATACCGAGCGACAGCAACGACGCGTTCCCGCCTACGGCGGTGGTATTCACGGTCCGCGTTCGTTCGATCGCAAACCGCAACAGATAATGGGGCCCCCCGGCCTTCGGCCCGGTCCCGGACAAGCCGAGACCACCAAAGGGTTGAACACCGACAACGGCGCCGACCTGATGCCGGTTGATGTAGGTGTTGCCCACCCGGACCCGTTGTTCAATGTAGGAGGCGGCGGATTCGCTCCGGCTGTGAATGCCCAGTGTGAGGCCGAATCCGGTGCCATTGATCTCGTCGATGGCCTCGTCAAGCCGGTCTGCGGCGTAGTGAACGACGTGCAGAATCGGGCCAAAGTGCTCCGTTTCCAGCTCCCGGATACTGCCAATACCGTATGCCGCCGGCGCGATGAAATGGCCGTCACAACCGTCCGCCGGCAGCGGCGCCCTGGCGATCAGGCGGGCGTTCCGGTCCAGATAATCCAGGTGCGACTGAAGCTGCGCCCTGGCCTGCGGGTCGATGACCGGCCCGACATCGGTACTGAGCCGGAACGGGTGGCCAACCGACAGTTCCGCCATGGCCCCGGCGAGCAGCGTCTCAACACGTTCCGCCACGTCCCTCTGGAGGTATAGCACACGCAATGCCGAACAGCGTTGCCCGGCGCTGCCAAATGCAGACCAGAGCACGTCCCGCACCACCTGCTCCGGCAGTGCGGTACTGTCGACGATCATGGCGTTCTGGCCACCGGTTTCGGCGATCAGCGGGACAATCGCTCCATGGCGTCGGGCCAGGCTCCGGCTCAGGTCACGGGCCACCCCGGTGGAGCCGGTGAAGGCCACGCCGGCGACCCGTTCATCGGACACCAGTTTCCCGCCCAGGTCCGCGCCATCTCCGGGCAACAGCTGAACAACCTCCGGCGGCAGGCCCGCCGCCAGCATCAGCTCAACAGCCCGGTAAGCAACCAGACTGGTCTGCTCCGCCGGCTTGGCCACCACGGTATTGCCGGTGACCAGTGCCGCCGCAATCTGACCGCTGAAGATGGCCAGCGGGAAGTTCCAAGGGCTGATACACAGGAACACCCCGCGACCTTCCAGATACAGCTCATTGCTTTCGCCCGTGGGCCCGGGCAGCGCGATCGGACACCCCAACCGGGCCCTCGCCTGCGCGGCATAGTAGCGGCAGAAATCCACTGCCTCGCGCACTTCATCCAGACCATCCTGCACCGTTTTGCCGGCTTCACGGCAACACAGCGCAACCAGCTCCGCGCTGTGGCGTTCGAGCTGTTCGGCATAAGCCTCGAGCAGCTGGGCACGCGCCTCGACCGGCCGTCGGTTCCAGGCGGGAAAGGCCTCGTGGGCAACGGCCAGTGCCTGCTCAGCCTGGTGCTGTCGGGCCCAGACCACCTCGCCCACCACCCCGGACAAGTCGTACGGCGACCGGACCGTCTGGCCCTCACCGTCCAGAAAACGCTGACCGCCAACAATCGGGCCCGCCCGCCAGCGCCAGCTCTGCCACGCTTCCAGCTGCCGAACGAAAGGTTCCCGGTGGGCCTGAGCGCGGAGATTCAGGCCCCGGGCACTGCGGCGCTCATCGCCATAAATATCGGCCGGCAACGGGATGCGGTCGTTGGCCAGCGTTGCGTGCCGGCGCAGGGCATCGACCGGGTTCTGAACCAGCGCCTCGACCGGCGTCTCGGCATCGACCAGACGATGCACAAACGACGAATTGGCGCCGTTCTCAAGCAATCGGCGCACCAGATAAGACAACAGCTCCCGATGGGCCCCCACCGGCGCGTAAATCCGTACCGGCGCGTGATGCTTGGCCAGCACGCTGTTGTACAGGGCATCCCCCATACCGTGGAGGCGCTGAAACTCGAACGCGCGGTCCTTACCTTTTGCCACCGCCAGCACCGATGCCACGGTGTGGGCATTGTGACTGGCAAACTGCGGGTACAGGGCACCCCGGGTGTAATCGCTGAGCAGGTATCGCATACACGCCAGGTAGGAGGTGTCGGTCGCCTCCTTACGGGTGAAGACCGGATAACCGTCCAGGCCCAGCTGCTGGCAGGCCTTGATTTCACTGTCCCAGTAAGCGCCTTTGACCAGCCGCACCGGTATCTCGTCGCCCTGCTCGCGCGCCAGCCGGTTCAGCCAACACAGGATCGGAAGCGCACGTTTGGAATACGCCTGCACCGCCAGACCGAGTCCGCCCCAGCCTCTACCGGCGTCGGACTCGTAGACTTTCTCGAACACTTCCAGCGACAGCTCGAGCCGGTCCATTTCTTCGGCATCGAGGGTGATGGCGACGTTCTTTTGCCGGGCAAAAAGCGCCAGCTCGCGCACCGTCTGGTACAACTCCTCCAGCACCCGCTCCCGCTGCATCGCGTCGTAGCGGGGGTGCAACGCCGACAGTTTGATCGACACCGATGAGCGCAGCGCCGGGCCATCGGAATCCGTACTGGCCACCGCCGCCAC
>JBPEXU010000126.1:0-14471 GCA_052031225.1 Marinobacter sp.
ACGGTGAAGCTGCTGGAAGTGGTGATCATGCTGCTGGCGGCACTGGGGCTGTGGTTTGGCTGGTACGAATGGCTGCTGGTGCTGTTGTTTCTGATGGGCACCCAGTCCACCTTTTTCGGCCCGGTCAAGTACGCCATCCTGCCCCGGGTCCTGGCCGACGACGAACTGGTGGGCGGCAACGGCCTGGTGGGCATGGGCACCTTCGTTGCCATCCTGCTCGGTACCATTGCCGCCGGCCTGATCATGGGCCTGGACACGGCGGCCCGGGTGACCGCCGTCGGTGTGGTGCTGATGGCGGTGTTGGGCTATCTGGCTGCGCGTCAGGTGCCCTGGACCGGTTCCGACAACGCCGGTTTGCAGGTCCGTCTCCGGCCCGTGCGGGAAACCCTGCACCTGTTGTCGGTGGCGGCGGAGCGCCGGCAGGTGCTGCGGGCGATTCTGGTGATTTCCTGGTTCTGGTTTCTCGGCGCCGCCTACCTGACCCAGTTTCCCAATTTTGCCAAGACCTACCTGGCCGGCGATGAAACCGTGGTCACCTTGCTGCTGGCGCTGTTCACCATTGGCATTTCCATCGGCTCGATGCTGTGCGAACGGCTGACCCATCACCGGATCAGCCTGGCGCCGGTGCCTTGGGGCGCGCTTGGCTTGTCGCTGTTCGGCATCGACCTGTTCTTCGCCGTGCCCGAAGAGCCGGTGCCGGCCACCTGGCGGACGCTGGTGACCGACCCCGAGTACCTGCGGGTGCTGATGGACCTGACTGGTATCGGTATTTGCGGTGGCCTGTTCATTGTTCCCCTGTACGCCTTTATCCAGCACGAAACCCCGGCCACCAAGCGGGCCCGGATCATTGCCGCCCTGAATGTGATCAACGCCTTGTTCATGGTGGTCAGTGCGCTGGCGGGTATGGTCCTGCTGGGCGTCCTTGGGTTGACCATTCCGGAGCTGTTTCTGTGCCTGTCGCTGGTGAACCTGGTCGTGATGGCGGTGGCGTGGCGCCTGCGGGCGAAATATCGGGCACTGTCTGTGGAAAAATAGCCGAACAAGTTCCGGATAACCTTTTGAAAAACACGAATGATACTTTTAAAAACAAATGGTTATCGTGATTTTTTCGGTGGTTGTCGGGCGTTCAGATCTGTGGATAACTTTTTTGAAAACTTTTCTGAAAAGAGCCTCCCAAGCCTCTGAAAGCCCAAAGATTTCGGTTAATACTTAGCCACTTTTGCGCCGTTACCCCGGGTTTTCCACAGATCGTCACCGTCGCCGGTTTAAACCTTGTCGGCATCTGGTTAAAATTTGCGCATTCTGACTGCATTTTCCATGGCGAGACGGTATACTCGCCGCCCTGTTTTTATCCCCCGATGTCCGAGGTGAAGAGTGGAGTTCCCGACCCGTTTCGATGTCATTGTCATTGGTGGTGGCCACGCCGGTACCGAAGCTGCGCTGGCGGCCGCGCGCATGGGGTCCCAGACCCTGCTGCTGACCCACAACATTGAGACTCTGGGCCAGATGTCCTGCAACCCGGCCATCGGCGGCATTGGCAAGAGCCACCTGGTCAAGGAAATCGACGCCCTGGGCGGCGCCATGGCCCGAGCGACCGACCGTGCCGGTATCCAGTTCCGGGTGCTGAACAGCCGCAAGGGACCGGCGGTCCGGGCCACCCGTGCCCAGGCGGATCGGGTGCTGTATAAGGCGGCGATCCGCCAGATGCTGGAAAACCAGCCCAACCTGACCCTGTTCCAGCAGGCCGCCGACGATCTGATTGTGGAAAACGAGCAGGTGGTCGGTGTGGTGACCCAGACCGGCATCCGGTTCAACGCCAAGACGGTGGTACTGACCACCGGCACCTTCCTCGGCGGTGTGATCCACATCGGTCTGCAGAATCACGCCGGCGGCCGGGCCGGTGACGCTCCGGCCAACGCGCTGGCCCGGCGCCTGCGCGAGCTGCCGTTCAACGTCGGCCGGCTGAAAACCGGCACGCCGCCGCGAATCGATGCCCGCACGGTGGATTTCTCGGTGATGCAGGAGCAGTGGGGCGACGACCCGACCCCGGTGATGTCGTTCATCGGCAGCCGGGACGAGCACCCGCAGCAGATTTGCTGCTACGTCACCCGCACCACCGAACAGACCCACGACATCATTCGCAGCGGCTTTGACCGGTCGCCGATGTTCGCCGGCAACATCGAAGGCGTCGGGCCGCGCTACTGCCCGTCCATCGAGGACAAGGTCAATCGCTTTGCCGATAAAGACTCGCACCAGATTTTTGTCGAGCCGGAAGGTCTGACCACCAACGAACTGTACCCGAACGGCATTTCCACCAGTCTGCCGTTCGACATCCAGCTGGCGGCGGTGCGCTCGATCCCGGGCTTTGAACACGCCCACATTACCCGACCGGGTTACGCCATCGAGTACGATTACCTGAACCCCCAGGATTTACGCCACACCCTGGAAACCAAATTTATCCGCGGGTTGTACTTCGCCGGCCAGATCAACGGCACCACCGGCTACGAAGAAGCCGGCGCCCAGGGGCTGCTGGCCGGTATCAACGCCGCCTTGCGGGCCCAGGACAAGGACGAATGGTACCCGCGTCGGGACGAGGCCTATCTGGGCGTTCTGGTCGATGACCTGATCACCATGGGCACCAACGAGCCCTACCGGATGTTTACCAGCCGCGCCGAATACCGCCTGATCCTGCGCGAGGACAACGCCGATCTGAGGCTGACCGAAACCGGCCGCAAGCTGGGCCTGATCGACGATGAGCGCTGGCGGCGGTTCAATGACAAGCGGGAGGCGATTGCCCGGGAACGGAGCCGGCTGGAGAACACCCGGATTCATCCGGACACCGACGCCGGCGCGCGCGCCAACGAGTTTCTCCGGCAGCCGATGACCCGGGACCAGTCGCTGGCGGAACTGTTGCGGCGTCCGGAAATCGGCTATGAGCAGATCGCCGAAATAGGTGCCGAGCGGGCTGACGACGCCAAGGTCGCCGAGCAGGTCGAGATTGAAATCAAGTACGAAGGCTACATCTCCCGCCAGGCGGATGAGATCGAACGCCTGCGCCGGAACGAGAACACGGCGTTGCCGCTGGATCTCGATTACGACGCCATCGGTGGCCTGTCGAACGAGATCAAGCAGAAGCTCAAGGACGTGCGCCCGGAAACCGTGGCCCAGGCCTCGCGCATCCAGGGCGTGACCCCGGCGGCGGTGAGTCAGATTCTGGTGCACCTGAAGAAACGCGACCTGCTGCGGAAACAGAGCGCCTGATTCAAGCCTATGACTCATCCACAATGGCCGCGCCAGCTCCGGGACGGGCTGGCGGCAATGAAGCTGTCCCTGAGCGATGAGCAACAGCACCGGTTGCTCGGTTTTTTGGCGCTGCTGAATAAATGGAACCGCGCCTACAACCTGACCGCGGTCCGGGACCCGCAGCAGATGGTTTCACGCCAACTGCTCGACAGCCTGAGCATCCTGCCCTGGGTTCGTGCCGAGCAGGTGCTGGATGTCGGTGCCGGTGGCGGTCTGCCGGGCATTCCGCTGGCCATCGCCTTGCCGGAGCGGCGTTTTACCCTGCTCGACAGCAACGGCAAGAAAACCCGGTTCCTGAATCAGTGTGTGCTCGAGTTGGGCCTGGATAACGTCGACGTGATCCACGGTCGGGCCGAGGACTGCACACCCGCTCAGCCGTTTCAGCAGATCAGCAGCCGGGCGTTTACCGCTCTGGACAATCTGGTGCAGTGGTGCGGGCCCTTGCTGGCGGATGACGGCGAGTTCCTTGCCATGAAAGGCCAGTTTCCGGATGATGAGGTGGCTGCCCTTCCGGCGGGCTGGCAGGTAAAATCCAGCCATTCCCTGAAGGTCCCCGGCGCAGACGGTGAGCGGCACCTGCTGCTGGTCGCCCGGGCAGAGCATTCCCGGTAACCCCGCAACAGGAGGCGAAGCATGGCGCGCGTGATGGCAGTGACCAACCAGAAAGGCGGTGTCGGCAAGACCACCACCTGCGTCAACCTGTCCGCGTCTCTGGCAGCCACCAAACGTCGGGTGCTGCTGGTGGACATGGACCCGCAAGGCAACGCCACCATGGGCAGCGGTGTCGATAAAAACGCCCTGGAGTTGTCCGGATACGATGTCCTGACCAAGCGCGCGGCGCCGGCGGATGTGGTCATTCAGGTGGAAAACGGCGGTTTTGACCTGCTGCCGGCCAACGGCGACCTGACCGCCGCCGAGGTGGAGCTGATGAACGAGATTGGCCGGGAGCACCGGCTGCGTCTGGCGTTGAATCAGCTCCGGGATAACTACGACTACATTCTGATCGACTGCCCGCCGTCGCTGAACCTGCTGACTGTGAATGCCCTGTCGGCGGCCGACTCGGTGCTGATCCCGATGCAGTGCGAGTACTACGCGCTGGAGGGGCTGGCGGCCCTGATGAACACCGTGGAGCAGATCCAGGAAACGGTCAACCCGAACCTGGAGATCGAAGGCCTGCTGCGCACCATGTACGATCCCCGCAACAGCCTGACCCTGGACGTCTCGGCGCAGCTCTCCGAGTACTTTGGCGACAAAGTGTACCGTGCGGTGATTCCCCGCAATGTCCGACTGGCCGAGGCCCCGAGTTACGGCCTGCCGGCGCTGAAATACGACCGCTCCTCCAAGGGTGCCGTGGCCTATCTGGCCCTGGCCGGGGAAATGGTGCGTCGGCACGGCTCAGCAAAGACATCCGCGCCGGTTGCGGTGTAACATTATGCGCCGTCGGTTTCCGAACCATCACCCTTTTCAACAGGACGACTAACACACACCATGGCGGCGAAGAAACGAGGATTGGGCGAGCGCGGATTGGGCGCCTTGTTGCAGGGCTCCAAGGTCAACCTGAACCAGGAAAGCAAGGACCACGATGGCGAGTTGCGCGACCTCCCCATCGACCTGATCCAGCGTGGTCGCTATCAGCCAAGGCGGGACATGGACCCGGCGGCGCTGCAGGAGCTGGCCGACTCCATTCGCCAGCAGGGCGTGATGCAGCCGGTGGTGGTGCGTGCCGTGGCCGAGGGCCGTTACGAGCTGATCGCCGGTGAGCGTCGCTGGCGGGCGGCCCAGCTCGCCGAACTCGACCGCATTCCCGCCATCATCCGGGACGTGCCCGATGAAGCCGCCATCGCCATGGCGCTGATCGAAAACATCCAGCGGGAAAACCTCAACCCGATCGAAGAAGCCTTTGCCCTGCAACGCCTGCAGGACGAGTTTGGCCTGACTCAGGCCCAGGTCGCCGAAGCCGTGGGCAAGTCCCGCACCACCATCACCAACCTGCTGCGGCTGATCGGCCTGACCGAAGACGTCCGGCTGATGCTCGAACACGGTGATTTGGAAATGGGCCACGGCCGGGCGATGCTGACCCTGCCACCGGAACAGCAGATGCAGGTGGCCCGTCAGGTGGTGGCCAAGTCCCTGTCGGTGCGCCAGACCGAAGCGTTGGTGCGCCGGCTGCAGCAGGAAGGCCCCGAGCGCCGGAGCTCCGGCAAGGGCGAACTGGACCCGAACATCCGGGCCCTGCAGGACGACCTGGCGGAGCGTTTGGGGGCCCGGGTTTCGATCAGCCACGGACGCCGTGGCAAGGGCAAACTGGTCATCGAGTACAGCTCGCTGGACGAGTTGGACGGCATTCTGGGCCACATCAAATAAGCCGGGCTCCACAACATCTTGTGGTTAAAAAACCGTCTCATCCCCATTTGTGTGCAAACCGGCGAAACGCCCGCAATTTCGGGCGATCCGGCCCGTTGCCCGGTGCCGGGATTTGTTGATTCGCACCCCTTGAACACATATAATCTGCCGCGCTCGTATCGGTGTATTTGCTTACTTTTTAGCCTGCATCGTATTTAAGGCACCGAATTCCCGGGACGAACATGACGAAGGCTACTCCGAGCGGTATTCGCCGTCCGCCCATCGCACGGTGGTTTGTGATTGAGAGTGCGATCCTGGTCTTCGTCAGCCTGGCGTTTTTGTTACGCAGCCAGGTTGCAGGGTACTCAGCGCTACTGGGCGGCCTCATTTTTCTGCTGCCCCACGGTTACTTTGCGCTCAAGGCATTCCGCTACGCCGGTGCGCGGTCTGCCAAGAAAATCATGAACTCGTTTTACCAGGGTGAGGCCGGCAAACTCATCCTGTGCGCCATCCTCTTCACGATGGTGTTCAAATGGATTCAGCCGCTTGATATTGCGGCACTTTTTTCAACATTTGCGATCATGCTGGTCACCAGCTGGGTGACACCGCTTCTGGCGGGCAGCAATACGCAGCAAAGCTAACTGGACCTGGGAACCCGTTATGGCAGGAAGTGCATCCGAATATATCAAGCATCACCTCCAGAACCTGACCTACGGAAAACTGCCGGCCGGCTACGAGCGCGCCGACGGAACCGTACTCGAAGAAGCCACCTGGACGCTTGCCCGTACCAGTCAAGAAGCCTCCGACATGGGCTTCTGGGCGCTGCACATCGACTCGCTCGGCTGGGCCGTTGGTCTGGGTGTGCTGTTCCTCTTCCTGTTTCGTATGGCCGCTAAGCGCGCCACCTCCGGTCAGCCCGGCGGGCTCCAGAATTTCGTCGAAGTCATGGTGGAGTTCGTCGATAACAGCGTGAAAGAAACCTTCCACGGCAAGAACAAGGTCATTGCGCCGCTGTCACTGACCATCTTCTGCTGGGTGTTCCTGATGAACCTGATGGATCTGGTGCCGGTTGATTTCCTGCCCCAGCTGTTCCACCTGATGGGTCTTGAGTACATGAAGGTGGTACCGACCACCGATGTCAACGTCACCCTGGGTATGTCCCTGTCGGTGTTCGCCCTGATCATCTACTACAGCCTGAAAGTCAAAGGCGTGGGCGGTTTCCTGGGTGAACTGACCCTGCATCCGTTCTCATCCAACAACCTGTTCGTAAAGATCCTGCTGATTCCGGTCAACCTGTTGCTCGAAGGCGTCAGCCTGATCGCCAAGCCGATCTCCCTGGCGCTGCGTCTGTTCGGTAACCTGTACGCCGGTGAGCTGATCTTTATCCTGATTGCGCTGCTGCCGCTGTGGGCACAGTGGACGCTGTCTGTACCCTGGGCGATCTTCCACATCCTGGTAATCACCCTGCAGGCATTCATCTTTATGATGTTGACGATCGTGTACCTGAGCATGGCTCACGAAGACAATCACTGATCGGACACCATTAAGCCGTAGTTTTAAACCCTAAACCCTTAAACTGAAAACCTAACTGAAACTGGGAGTTATCATGGAAACTGTAGTTGGAATGACCGCGATTGCTGTTGCACTGCTGATCGGCCTGGGCGCCCTGGGTACTGCAATTGGCTTTGGTATCCTCGGTGGCAAGTTCCTGGAAGGCGCTGCGCGTCAGCCGGAAATGACTCCGATGCTGCAGGTTAAGATGTTCATCGTTGCTGGTCTGCTGGACGCCGTGACCATGATCGGTGTTGGTATCGCGCTGTTCTTCACTTTCGCCAACCCGTTCGTCGGCCAGATCGCCGGTTAATCGAGTCGCCAACCGGGGGCTTTACCCCGGTCAGATGATTCTTAACAACACAGGCGAGAGGTGAAGACGTGAACATTAATTTGACGATGATTGGTCAAGCCATCGCGTTCTTTATCTTTGTCGTCTTCTGCATGAAATATGTGTGGCCGCCGATCATGGCCGCACTGCAGGAGCGTCAAAAGAAGATCGCTGACGGCCTGGCTGCTTCAGACCGTGCTGCGCGCGATCTGGAACTGGCTCAGGAAAAGTCAGCTCAGGAACTGCGTGAAGCCAAGCAGCAAGCTGCGGCCATCATTGAGCAGGCCAACAAGCGGGCCAACCAGATCGTGGAGTCGGCGAAAGACGACGCCCGCGCGGAAGGCCAGAAGCTGATTGAGCAGGCCAAGGCCGAAATTGAACAGGAGCGGAATCAGGCTCGTGACGCCCTGCGTGCAGAAATTGCCGCAATCGCTGTCGCCGGTGCTGAAAAAATCCTGGAAACCTCTGTCGATGCCTCCAAGCACAACGAGATGTTGGAAAAACTGGCGGCAGAACTCTAAACGACGAGGTTCATCATGGCAGAACTGAGAACGCTGGCCCGTCCTTACGCAAAAGCAGCATTTGCCGCCGCCCAGGAGCATCAGCAACTGGCTGAGTGGTCCCAGGTGCTGACGATTGCCGGGCAGGTCACCGCGAACGAAGACATTCGACAGCTTCTCGCGAATCCGGGTCTGGAAGAGCAGAAGAAAGCCGAGCTGATCCTGGAATGCGTTGAGGGCAACGTGACCGATCAGGTCCGTAACTTCTTCGCCGTTCTGGCGGAAAACCGCCGGCTGACTCTTCTCCCTGAGATTGCAGCGCTCTTCAACACGTACCGGGCTGATCTGGAGCGCACTGTTGACATCGAAGTGACCGCAGCCTACGAGCTGACGGACGAACAGCAACAGAAGCTCGCCCAGGCACTCTCCAAGAAACTCGAGCGGCAGGTGTCACTCGCAGCGTCTTTGGACAAGTCGTTGATTGGCGGCGCGATTATTCGCACCGGCGATCTGGTCATTGACGCATCTGTACGCGGAAAGCTGAACAAGCTGGCCGACGCTCTGGGCTCCTGATTTCAGCACAAGGTTTGAGGATATTGGCATGCAGCAACTGAATCCATCCGAGATCAGTGACATCATCAAGAAGAGAATCGAGAAGCTCGATATCTCTTCCGAAGCAAAGAACGAAGGTACGATCCTCTCCGTTTCTGACGGTATCGTACTGATCCATGGTCTCGCCGACGTTATGTACGGTGAGATGATTGAATTCGCCAACGGCACCTACGGCATGGCTCTGAACCTGGAGCGCGATTCCGTGGGCGCGGTTGTTCTGGGCGACTACGAGGGCCTGGCCGAAGGTCAGAAAGTCCGTTGTACCGGTCGAATCCTGGAAGTACCGGTGGGTCCGCAGCTGCTCGGCCGTGTGGTCGACGCACTGGGCAACCCGATCGACGGCAAAGGCGAGCTGGGCACCGAACTGACCGATCCGGTCGAGAAGGTGGCACCGGGCGTTATCGCCCGTCAGTCCGTTGACCAGCCGGTACAGACCGGTCTGAAAGCGATCGACACCATGGTGCCGATCGGTCGCGGTCAGCGGGAGCTGATCATCGGTGACCGTCAGATCGGTAAGACCGCGGTCGCCATCGACGCGATCATCAACCAGAAGGGCACCGGCATCAAGTGTATCTACGTTGCCGTTGGCCAGAAGCAGTCTTCCATCGCGGCTGTGGTGCGCAAGCTCGAAGAGCACGGCGCCATGGATCACACCATCGTGGTCGCCGCCGGTGCTGCCGATCCTGCCTCCATGCAGTTCCTGGCGCCGTACGCTGGCTGTACCATGGGTGAATACTTCCGTGACCGCGGTGAAGATGCCCTGATCATCTACGACGACCTGACCAAGCAGGCCTGGGCGTATCGTCAGATCTCCCTGCTGCTGCGTCGTCCGCCCGGCCGTGAAGCTTACCCGGGTGACGTTTTCTACCTGCACTCCCGTCTGCTCGAGCGTGCAGCCCGTGTTAACGCGGAGTATGTTGAGAAGTTCACCAACGGCGAAGTGAAAGGCAAGACCGGTTCTCTGACCGCGCTGCCGATCATCGAAACCCAGGCCGGTGACGTTTCTGCGTTCGTACCGACCAACGTGATCTCCATTACCGACGGTCAGATCTTCCTGGAAACCAACCTGTTCAACTCCGGTATCCGTCCTGCGATGAACGCGGGTATCTCGGTATCCCGGGTGGGTGGTGCGGCCCAGACCAAGATCATGAAGAAACTCGGTGGCGGTATCCGTCTGGCCCTGGCTCAGTACCGGGAACTGGCCGCATTCGCCCAGTTCGCTTCCGATCTGGACGAAGCCACCCGTAAGCAGCTGGAACATGGTCAGCGGGTTACCGAACTCATGAAGCAGAACCAGTACAGCCCGATGTCCGTGGCTGAGATGGGCACGGTTCTGTTCGCAGCCAACGAAGGCTTCCTGGACGACGTTGACGTCGACAAGGTTGTGAAGTTCGAAGCGCAGTTGCTCGACTGGATGCGCTCCGAGCAGAAAGACCTGCTCGACAAGATCAACGAGAAAGGCGATTTCAACGACGAAATCGCTGCCGGCCTCAAAGCTGCACTTGAGAAATTCAAGACCACTCAGAGCTGGTAAGAAACCGGGCCTGCGACCTATGTCGCGGGCCGCTTTCGTAGCAACGAGTGTCTAACTTGAGAAGGCAGTGAGTTATGGCCGTCGGCAAAGAAATACGTAACCAGATTTCAAGCATCAAGAGCACGCAGAAAATCACCAGCGCCATGGAAATGGTGGCGGCGAGTAAGATGCGTAAGGCTCAGGATCGCATGCAGGCGACTCGCCCGTATGCCGATAAGATGCGTCAGGTGATCGGGCACATTGCCAAGGCGAATGCTCAGTACAAACACCCGTTCATGGTCGAGCGCGAGGTCAAGCGTGTCGGCTACATCGTGGTGTCAACTGATCGTGGCCTCTGTGGTGGTCTGAACATCAACCTGTTCAAAGCGCTTGTCCGTGACATGCGAGCGTGGAAAGAAAAAGGCGTGGAATCCGATCTGTGTGCCATCGGACAGAAAGGGGCGTCCTTTTTCCGGAGCTATGGTGGCAATGTCGTTGCGGCATTGACCCACCTGGGTGACAACCCCAGCTCCGACCAACTCATCGGCAACGTCAAGGTTATGCTGGATGCGTTCTCCGAAGGCAAGATCGATCGTCTGTATCTTGTCTCCAACGAGTTCGTGAACACCATGACCCAGAACCCGAAGGTAGAGCAGCTGCTGCCACTGCCTCCGAGTGACGAGGAAGAGATCAAGAACCAGTGGGATTATCTCTACGAGCCCGATGCCAGGCAGATTCTCGATGGCCTTCTGCCACGTTTTATTGAGTCCCAGGTGTACCAGGGCGTGGTAGAGAACCTGGCATGCGAACAGGCAGCCCGAATGATCGCCATGAAGAGCGCAACTGACAACGCCGGTAGCATTATCGACGAGCTTCAGCTGGCTTATAACAAGGCACGTCAGGCCGCCATTACCCAAGAGATCTCAGAGATTGTGAGCGGTGCGGCTTCGGTTTAACCGGCCCCACAGTCCAACTGGTTTTATTGACTATTAAGATAACGAGGAACCGAGCATGAGTAGCGGACACATCGTTCAGATCATCGGCGCGGTTATCGACGTGGAATTCCCACGTGACGCCGTACCTAACGTATATGACGCACTGCTGCTTGAAGGTGGCGAAACAACTCTGGAAGTCCAGCAGCAGCTGGGTGACGGCATTGTTCGTACCATCGCCATGGGCA
The DNA here is from genome assembly GCA_052031225.1 of Marinobacter sp. Taxonomy (GTDB): domain Bacteria; phylum Pseudomonadota; class Gammaproteobacteria; order Pseudomonadales; family Oleiphilaceae; genus Marinobacter. Next base: position 11,334 of record JBPEXU010000126.1, read on the forward strand.
GCACCGAAGGCCTCAAGCGTGGCCTGAAAGCAGAAAACACCGGCAAGCCGATTTCGGTCCCGGTCGGTACCCAGACTCTGGGCCGTATCATGGACGTTCTGGGTCGTCCCATCGACGAACAGGGCGAAATCGGTGAAGAAGAGCGTTGGGCGATTCACCGCAAGGCGCCGGGCTATGCCGATCAGGCCGCGTCCACCGATCTGCTCGAAACCGGCATCAAGGTTATCGACCTGATCTGTCCATTCGCCAAGGGTGGTAAGGTTGGTCTGTTCGGCGGTGCCGGCGTGGGCAAGACCGTGAACATGATGGAACTGATCAACAACATCGCGAAAGAGCACTCCGGTCTCTCCGTATTCGCGGGTGTTGGTGAGCGGACCCGGGAAGGTAACGACTTCTACTACGAAATGAAGGAGTCCAACGTTCTCGACAAAGTGGCCATGGTTTACGGCCAGATGAACGAGCCCCCCGGAAACCGTCTGCGTGTGGCCCTGACCGGTCTCACCATGGCTGAGAAGTTCCGTGACGAAGGTCGTGACGTTCTGCTGTTCGTTGACAACATCTATCGTTACACCCTGGCCGGTACCGAGGTATCCGCACTGCTCGGCCGTATGCCGTCTGCGGTAGGTTACCAGCCGACGCTGGCCGAAGAGATGGGTCAGCTGCAGGAGCGGATCACCTCCACCAAGACCGGTTCCATCACGTCCATCCAGGCGGTGTACGTACCGGCGGACGACCTGACCGACCCGTCTCCGGCTACCACCTTCTCGCACCTGGATGCGACCGTGGTACTGAGCCGTGACATCGCCTCCAAGGGTATCTACCCGGCGATCGACCCGCTGGATTCCACCTCTCGTCAGCTGGATCCGCTGGTGATTGGTCAGGAGCACTACGAAGTGGCCCGTGGCGTACAGAGCACTCTGCAGCGCTACAAGGAGCTGAAAGACATCATCGCCATCCTGGGTATGGACGAACTGTCAGAAGAAGACAAACTGATCGTTGCCCGTGCCCGTAAGATCGAGCGTTTTCTGTCCCAGCCGTTCCACGTTGCTGAGGTATTCACCGGTTCTCCCGGTAAGTACGTTCCGCTGAAGGAAACCATCAGCAGCTTTAAGGGCATCCTCAACGGCGACTATGACGACCTGCCCGAGCAGGCCTTCTACATGGTTGGTACCATTGAGGAAGCGGTCGAGAAAGCGAAGGAAATGAAGAGCAAGGGCGAGTAAACTGAACCCTTGCGCGAATTTCCGGATCGATCAAAGAGGCAACTGACATGGGTATGACCGTGCATTGTGACGTGGTAAGTGCCGAAACAAAGATCTATTCCGGATTGGTGGAAATGCTGATCGCGGCGGGTTCCGAAGGTGACCTGGGTATTGCCCCGGGTCACACCCCGCTGCTGACCGCACTCAAGCCTGGTCCTGTTCGGATCATCAAGCAGGGTGGTGAGGAAGAGATTCTTTACGTATCCGGCGGATATCTGGAGGTTCAGCCCAATCTGGTGACTTTGCTGGCAGACACAGCCGTTCGTGCAAAGGATGTGGACGAAGCCGCTGCGCTTGAAGCCCAGAAAGAGGCTGAAAAAGCACTTGCCAACAAGACCGGTGAATTCGAGTATTCCCGTGCCGCTGCGGAACTGGCCGAGGCTGTTGCTCAGCTTCGGACTATCCAGCAGCTGCGTAACAAAATGCGCTAAGCATTTTCGTTTCGGGTCTGCCGAACACCAAAGCCGCATCCTGAGCGGCTGGAACCCCAACGCCCGGCGTTGGAGCTCTGGCCCCAAGGGTTGCGGCTTTTTTATTGATAGCGACTGACTACCGGGAGTCTGATGTGTCCATAACCCCGTTACACGTGGTGATCCTGGCCGCCGGCCAGGGCTCCAGAATGAAATCCAACCTTCCCAAGGTGCTGCACAAACTGGCCGGGCGGCCGATGCTGCACCACGTCATCGATACCGCCATTGCGCTGGGAAGTGCCCGGATTCACACCGTGATCGGGCATGGTGGCGAGCAGGTCATGAGCGCCTCTGAGGACTACCCGGTAAACTGGGTACGCCAGGAGCAGCAGCTGGGTACCGGCCACGCCGTGGCACAGGTGGTGGATCACCTGCCGGACGACGCCAACGTGCTGATTTTGTATGGCGATGTACCGCTGATTCAAGCTGAGACCCTGTCCCGCCTGGTGCGCACCGTAGACGACCGACGCATCGGGCTGATTACCGTGACCTTGGAGGATCCCAAGGGCTACGGTCGCATCGTTCGTGACTCTGATGGCCGGGTGCGGGCCATCGTGGAGCACAAGGACGCCACTCCGGAACAGATCGCCATCCGGGAAGTGAATACCGGTATCCTGGCCTTACCCGCTACCTTGCTCAAGGCTTGGCTACCCCGGCTGTCCAACGACAATGCTCAGGGTGAGTACTACCTCACCGACGTGATTGCGCTGGCGGCTTCCGAAGGCGTCGACGTGCGGGTGGTCAATCCCGACAGCGTCGGTGAGGTTGAGGGCGTGAACAACCGGGTCCAGCTTGCCGCCATGGAGCGCCTGTACCAGCGCCAGCAGGCGGAAACCCTGATGCTGGCCGGCGCCAGCCTGGCCGATCCGGAGCGTATCGATGTGCGCGGTAAGGTCCGGGTTGGCAAGGATGTCCGGATCGACATCAACGTCGTGCTGGAGGGCGAAGTGGAGATCGGAGACGGTGTCGAGATCGGCGCCGGCTGCGTGATCCGCGATGCCCAGATCGGCGCCGGCACCGTCATCCATCCGTACAGCGTGATCGAAAGTTCGAGCGTCGGGGCCAATGCCCAGATTGGTCCCTTTGCCCGGTTCCGGCCCGGCAACGCTCTGGCGGACAACACCAAGGTCGGCAACTTCGTCGAGATCAAAAAGTCCACCGTGGGCGAGGGCAGTAAGATCAACCACCTGAGCTACGTGGGCGACGCCACTCTGGGTAAAAATGTAAACGTGGGTGCGGGAACCATCACATGCAATTATGATGGAGCCAACAAGTACCCGACCACCATCGGCGACCGGGCCTTTATTGGCTCCAACACTGCCCTGGTGGCACCGGTCAACGTCGCCACTGGCGCCACTATCGGCGCAGGTTCGACCATCACCCGGGACGTGGGTGACAATGAACTG
>JBPEXU010000127.1:0-9142 GCA_052031225.1 Marinobacter sp.
GCAGGTCGGACGCATGGTCAAGAACGCCGAGTACAAGCGCCGCCAGGCCCCACCCGGCGTCAAGATCACGCAGCGTGCTTTCGGCCGAGACCGCCGCTATCCCATCTGTTCGGGTTATTGATCTGTTCAGACCGAGAGATAACCGGTGATCTTGGCAATATCGGCATCCTCGCGGCGATCCTCGTGGATGATGCAGCCCCGCTCCAGAACCAGAATGCGATCGGCAACGGTGAGGGCGAAGCTCAGCACCTGTTCGGACACGATCAGCGTGATCCGGCGCAGCTTGCGAATTTCGTTCAAAGCATATGCAATCTCCTTGATGATGGAGGGCTGAATTCCTTCGGTTGGTTCATCCAGGAGCAGCACGCTCGGATCGGTTGCCAGTGCCCGGGCGATGGCCAGCTGCTGCTGCTGTCCGCCCGAGAGATTGCCGCCTTTTCGGTGACGCATCTCGAACAGGACCGGAAACAGCTCGAACAGCTCATCGGGTACGCGATTCGTGCCACTTTTCTCAAGCCCCGTCTGGATGTTCTCCATCACGGTCAGCGCCGGGAAGATCATCCGGCCTTGGGGGACATAGGCCATTCCGTGCTGTACCCGGCGATGGCTGGGCAGTCCCGCCAGTTCCGCACCTTCCAGCCGAATGGCGCCACTGCGTGCCGGTAGCACGCCCATCAGTGCCTTGAACAATGTCGATTTACCCATGCCGTTGCGTCCCATGAGGGCCACCGTCTCGTTGGGTGCCGCCTGAAAGCTGACCTCGTTGACAACCTGGCTTTGGCCATAGCTGACACACAGTCGATCCACTTCGAACATCGCTGATTCCTCGTCGGACGGCGTTGTCACGCCGGTCAATGACCGAGATAGACTTCCTTGACCCGGGGATCGTCGTGCACTTTGTCCATCGAGCCTTCGACTAGAATCTTGCCTTGGTGCATAACGGTGACCTTGTGGGCAATACTGCGCACGAAATCCATGTCGTGTTCGATGATGAGCATGGAGCGTCCCTGGCAGATGCGGGCCAGCAATTCGCCGGTCTGCTGGCGTTCGCGGACGCTCATGCCCGCCACCGGTTCATCCAGCATGATGAGTTCGGGCTCCTGGATCAGCAGCATGCCAATCTCCAGCCATTGTTTCTGCCCGTGGCTCAGGATGCCGGCCATGTCATCCAGGCGATCCCGCAGAAATACTGCCTCGGCCACTTCTTCGACCCGAGTTCGCACGGCGATATCTTGGCGGAATCCCAGGCTACCGAAAACGCTGCGCCCCTTGGGATAGGAGACGACCAGATTCTCGGCCACGGTCAGATTCTCGTAGATAGTCGGATTCTGGAATTTCCGGCCGACACCGGCCCAGACGATCTCGTGCTCGGCGAGCCGGGTCAGTTCCCGATTATGGAAACGGATCGATCCACTGGTGGCGCGAGTCTTGCCGCAGATGAGATCGAGCACCGTGGTCTTGCCGGCGCCGTTGGGGCCAATGATGACCCGGATCTCCTCTCGATCCACATAGAGGTTCAGTTCATTGACGGCCTTGAATCCGTCGAAGGAGACGGTCAGGTCTTCGATCGCCAGCAGAAAGTCGGTATTGGATGCGGTGTTTGGACTGGTCGTCATGGCTTGGATCACTCCTCACTTTGCTGAGCGAACGGCGGGCGTATCGCGGCGCAGGGCGGGCATGGGGAGCCGTTTGTTGATGAACCTCATCACAGGGGACCCGTAGCGTTCGACGAGTCCGGCCAGACCGCGGGGGAAAAACAGGACAGCGGCAATGAACAGACCGCCCATCAGATACAGCCACAGCTCTGGAAAGGATTCCGAAAACATGGTCTTGGCAGCGTTGACCAGCAGTGCCCCGTAAACGGCACCAATAAGCGAGTAGCGGCCGCCTACGGCCGCGTAGATCACCATTTCGATGGAGGGCACCACGCCGACGAAGGACGGGGACATGAAGCCGACCTGTAAGGTGAACATCGCCCCACCGATCGCCGAAATTGCGGCCGCCACGCAGAAGATGAAAATCTTGATGTTGGCCACATCGTAGCCGGAGAAGCGCATGCGGTCCTCCTGGTCACGCAGCGCCACCAGCAGGAGCCCCAGCTTGCTGGTGAGGATCAGCCGTGACAGCAGAATGACCACCAGCAACAAGGCACAGGTGACGAAGTACAGCAACCATTTGGCCTCGTCGGTGCGGATATCCCAACCCATCAGGGTACGCAGGTCGGTGATCCCATTGATCCCCCCGGTGTAGCCCTGCTGGCCAATGATCAGAATGGTCAGGATGGAAGCGATGGCCTGGGTGATGATGGAAAAATAGACGCCCCCAACCCGGCGCTTGAAGAGAGCGAAGCTGATCAGCCAGGCAAACAGGGTTGGCAGAGCGATGATGGCAACGAGCGTGAGCGGCAGGCTGTAAAACGGTTTCCAGAACCACGGCAGGGCAGTGAGTTGATTCCAGTCCATGAAATCGGGAATGCCCGGCGTGCTCTGGATGGCGGTATTGGCAGGACTCGACGCCTCGAGTTTCAGGAACATCGCCATGCAATAACCACCCAGACCGAAAAAGATGCCTTGGCCCAGGCTCAGGATGCCGCCGTAGCCCCAGCACAGCACCAGACTGACGGCCACAAAGGCATAGGTGAGGTATTTGCCCACCAGGTTGAGCCGGAAGCCATCCAGCACAGTGGGCAGGATGATGAGGATGAGGATTGCCAGCAGGACAAATCCCGCGAGGCCTCCTCGACCGCCGAAAAGCTTGTTCACTACTTGATTCATGAGCAACGGTCTCCCTCGCGGCACTGGTTAGCGGCGAATGCGCATATTGAACAGGCCTTCCGGGCGTAGCATGAGAATGATCACTACGGCCATCAGGGTGATCACCTTGGCCATGGAGCCGCTGGAGAAGAATTCCAGGATTGACTGCGCCTGGGCGATGGTGAACGCCGAGGCGATTGTGCCCAGCAGGCTGGCAGCACCACCGAACACCACGACGAGGAAGGTATCCACGATATAGAGTGAACCGCTTGTCGGACCGGTGGAGGCAATGGTGGTAAAGGCGGCACCCGCGATCCCGGCGGTGCCACAGCCGATGGCGAAGGTCATCCGGTCAACCCGTGTGGTATCGATGCCGACGCAGCCGCTCATGATGCGGTTCTGGACCGTAGCCCGCACGCGCAAGCCCCAGCGTGACCGAAACATGAACAGGAACACGGCGCCCGTGGTCACGATGGTGAGTCCCATTACGACCAGGCCGTTGATGGGGATTTCGATGGTATCCGTCAGTGACACCGATCCCAGCAGCCATCCGGGCAGTGTCGGACTGACCTCGCGTGCCCCGAAAGCGGAACGGAATGTCTGCTGCATGATCAGGCTGAGCCCCCAGGTGGCCAGCAGTGTGTCAAGGGGACGTTTGTAGAGATAACGAATCAACCCCATCTCGACCAGATAGCCGACGGCGAAGGCGATCAGAAAGCCGACGATCACCGCCGTGAAGAACATGTAGTCGAGCAGGGCGGGTGCGTGCAGCTCAGCCCAGTGCGACAGCCAGTAGGTGGTATACGCGCCGATGGTGAGAAACTCCCCGTGCGCCATGTTGATGACGCCCATCTGCCCAAAGATGATGGCCAGCCCCAACGCCATGAGCAGGAAGACACAGAACAGGCTCAGCCCGCTGAATCCCTGCATGGCCAAGATGGAACCGATTTCCGACCAGGTGTAACCCGCCATGTGATGCGCTCCTGAACGAGATGAATCCAGTCACCGGAGGCCCGGCCTCCGGTGAGCGCTCGATTCGCTTATTGGTAGCCGGCCGGGAAAGGATTCGGCTCGATCAGTTCCGATTCATAGACCACCTTGGCCTGGCCATTCTCGTCCCATTGACCTACCCGCAGCTTGCTCCACAGATGGTGGTTCGGATGAATCTTTACGTAGCCTTCCGGGGCAGTGTTGAGTTCGAGGCCGGGTGATGCGGCCACGACCTTGTCGATGTCGAAACTGCCGGCCTTCTCAACGGCCGCCTTCCACAACCAAGGGCCGAGATAGGCCGCCTGGGTCACGTCCCCGATGACGCTGTCCGAACCCCACATCTCCTTGAACGCCTTGACAAATTTTTGGTTGTTGGGGTTGTCGAGGCTCTGAAAGTACTTCATGGCGGAATAGAAGCCCTTCATGTTTTCCCCGCCGATGCCCAGGACCTCATCCTCGGTCACGGATATGGTGAGCAAGGTCTGCTTTTCCGCCGTCACGCCAGCCGCCTTGAGCTGCTTGTACCAGGCCACGTTGCTGCCGCCGACCACCGCGCTGTAGATCACATCGGGCTTCCTGAGCTTCGTCTTGTTGATGACCGAGCCGAAGTTGGTATGTCCGAGCGGAAAGTACTCTTCGGCCACCACCTTGCCCTTGAGGACATTCTCGATGTGCTTGCGGGCGATCTTCATCGAGGTGCGCGGCCAGATGTAGTCCGAGCCGATCAGATAAAAGGTCTTGGCATTCTTTTCCTTGGCGATCCAGTCCAGGCCCGCGAGAATCTGCTGGGTCGCCTCCTGGCCGGTATAGATCACATTCTTGGACTGCTCGAGACCTTCGTAGAACGTGGGGTAGTAGAGCAGGCCGTTTTCCTTTTCGAATACCGGCAACACTGCCTTGCGCGAAGCCGAGGTCCAGCAACCGAATACCGTCGCTACGCGATCCTGGACCAGCAGCTTGCGAGATTTTTCGGCAAAGGTTGGCCAGTCGCTGGCACCGTCTTCCTGGATGATCTCGATCTTGCGACCCAAGACACCACCCAGATCGTTGATCTGCTTGATGGCGAGTTTCTCGGCTTCTACCGATCCTGTTTCGCTGATCGCCATGGTTCCCGTGACCGAATGCAGGATGCCAACCTTGACGACTTGATCCGTGACCGCGAGGTTGGTGGTGTTCACTTTCGCGGTCGGATGGTCAGCGGCCCCTGCAAGGCCACCGGTAGCCAGCACACCCGCGATGATCAGCGCCAGACATCGACAGGATGAAATGAAGCGATGAGAGGCAAGGTGAAGGCGCATCGGCAATCTCCTGAGCAAGTGGCCACAATCGAACAAACCCTCGGGAGCAAGGATCAGGCCAGGGAGATGGTTTGTTTGAAGTACGACCGTATAATATGCAACCATCTGAAATTAAAAGGTTCGCAGCGCGATTTCGGTGTACTTCGATGCACGGGTCGGATGCGCTCACTGACATTGTCACGCTTTGCCGGCCAATGTCCGGGCGGACGACAATCTGCCTATAACGCATCGATCCCAAGCTTGCTCATCCGGTAGCGCAATTGCCGGGTGGTCATTCCCAAACGCCGAGCGGCTGCACTCTGGTTACCCCCACTATCGCGCAGGGCTTTCTCGATGGCATGGCCCTGGGTGTGGTGAACCTTGAGGTAGTGTCGCGGCTCACAATCGGCGGAAAGGCCATGCGGGGCGGAGAGCAGAACGTCCGTTGACGTCTGATCCGGCTGATGCAGTTGGACGGTGGATTCGTCCTGCAAAATGAGCGCGATCTGTGTCGCCGTGACGATCAGACCCTCGGCCATCACGATTGCGCGTTCCATGACATTCTGGAGTTGCCGGATGTTGCCCGGCCAGTCGAAGGATTCGAGTCGCCGCAGTACCCCATTTTCCAAGGTCACATTGCGCTCGTAGCGATGGTTCAGTTCGTTGAGGAAATGCAGCGCGAGGATCTTGATGTCACCGTTGCGCTCACGCAGCGGCGGCAGATAGATGGGGACCACGCTCAGCCGATAGTAGAGATCGAGCCGGAAGCGTCGCTCGTTCACCAGCTGTCGCAAATTGACGTTGGTTGCAGTGAGAATCCGGAAATCGACCGGGATCACTTGACTCGCGCCCACGCGCTGGACCTGCCGATCCTGTAGCACGCGCAGGAGTTTGGCTTGCAACTCCAACGGCATATCGCCGATTTCATCCAGGAACAGCGTTCCGCCCTCGGCCGCCTCGATTTTTCCCTTGCGGGTTGCATCTGCGCCGGTAAAGCTGCCTTTTTCATGACCGAACAGTTCCGATTCCAGCAAAGCAGCGGGGATGGCGGCGCAGTTGATGCAGATAAAGGGGCGTTCGCGCCGATCGCTCTGTTGATGAATGAGCCGCGCAAACTTTTCCTTACCGGTGCCTGACTCGCCGAGCAGGATCACCGGCGCTTCGCTGCGCGCGACTTGCCCGGCCTGTTTCAGCGCTTCGAGCAACACCGTGCTTTCGCCGATGATCCCGTGAGCGAGGCCGTTTTGCCGGATGGACCGCCACAACTGCTGATTTTCGGTGACCAGGTCAGCCGTACGCTGACTGACGAATCGCTCGATGCGCATGATCTGACCGATCATCGCTGCGGCGATGCGCATCAGCATCAGATCATCGTCGAAGCGGTGGCGATGGGCGCCATCCTTCTGGGCAGCCAGCACCGCGATCGGCCGACCCTCTGCCAAAATCGGAACCGCCAGAAAGGCGATGGGGCCGAGGTAGCGTTCGTCCCAGGAGGTGATGCGTGTCAAGTAGATCGGTTCGCTCTGAATGTCGGCGACCAGACCAATGGTGCCGGTGCGCATGACATATCCCGTGACGCCTTGATTGAGGGGAACGGTGTAGCCACCGGAGGTCATATGGTGCGCGTCGAGGCCGTAGCTGTGACGAACTTCGAGATACACGCCACTGGGATCGGGGACGCTCACGCGGCCGCCATTCAGACCGCGCATCTGCGCAAGCAATCGCAACATGGCGACGATGATGCTATCCGGGTCGAGCCGGCGCTCCTGCAACTTGGCCATTTCCAGGATCAACTGGAGATCGCTGTTCGAGCGAAGTGCTGAATCGGGCACAGAAGAGAGCGTCGGATAGAGCGTGCTGGCCTGATGACTCATCGAAATCTCCGTTGGCGCATGTGGATAGCAAAAAGCAAGGAGCGCGCCGTTTACAACGCATTGAATTTGCTACCAGTATGTACGAGGACTGCACCGATCAGGTGCGGGCCGCAAGGCAGCCTGGGGCGGCCCGATTTTCAAATTTGAACAATGTCGAACAATCTGGCCGCATTTCCGGCAGGCGGGGGGCACGTTTGGCAGGCCCTTGATCTAAATCCCTTGAAATAAACAAGAAATACCGGCGTATCGCATTGGCCTGGACTTTGCCTGAGAGCTCCCGTCGGTGCTCGCCATCCGCTCCGGGATGCCAGGCGAGCCCGCGATGCGTGTCCGGGACCTTCATGCAGGGGAAAACGATATGTTGCAGACGTTGATCGAGGTCGATGTGTCCAAGCCGGCGGCCGAACAGGGTGGCGTCATTCATAACCGCTGGCACCCCGATTTGCCGATGGTGGAGATGGTCAAGCCAGGCTCCAGCTTCCGCGTGCAGTGCCTCGACTGGACTGGCGGCCAGATTCTCGACAGCGACTCGGCCAACGACATCCGCGACGTCGATCTGACCCAGGTGCATTACCTCAGTGGCCCTATCGGTGTGGAAGGTGCAGAACCGGGTGATCTGCTCGTCGTCGACATTCTCGACATCGGCACCTTGGCGGAGTCGGACTGGGGTTTTACCGGCCTGTTCGCCAAAAGCAACGGCGGCGGGTTTCTCACCGATCATTACCCGGACGCTCGCAAAGCCTGCTGGAACTTCGAGGGCATCTACGCCCAGTCGCGGCATATCCCGGGGGTGCGTTTCGCCGGCCTCATGCATCCGGGGCTGATCGGTTGCCTGCCATCTGCCGACCTGCTGAAGATGTGGAACGCGCGGGAACAGGCGCTGATCGCGACCGATCCGAATCGCGTTCCGGAACTTGCCCTGCCGCCCAACCCTGCTTCGGCGGTGATGGGGAGACTCACGGGTAGTGCGGCGCAGGCCGCTGCCCAGGAGGGCGCACGCACGGTACCGCCACGGGAACACGGCGGCAACTGCGACATCAAGAACCTCTCCCGCGGGGCCAAGGTGTACTTTCCCGTTTATGTGAAAAACGCTGGCCTGTCGATGGGCGACATCCATTTTTCCCAGGGCGATGGCGAAATCACCTTCTGCGGCGCGATCGAAATGGCCGGCTGGATTGATCTGCATGTCGAGGTCATCAAGGGTGGGATGGAAAAATACGGCATCAAGAACCCCATCTTCAAACCCAGTCCGCTTGAGCCGCGTTACGCCAACTATCTGATATTTGAAGGAATTTCTGTGGACGAGGCGGGCGAGCAATACTATCTCGACGCGCACGTCGCCTATCGCCAGGCTTGTCTCAATGCCATCGCGTATCTGAAGAAGTTCGGATATACCGGTGAACAAGCCTATGCCATCTTGGGGACCGCTCCGGTCGAGGGGCACATCAGCGGCATCGTCGACATTCCCAATGCCTGTGCCACGTTGTGGATTCCAGCCGAGATTTTCGACTTCGACATCATGCCCAACGCATCGGGACCGGAGATCATGGTCAGCGGCGGGGCCGATCTGGCCATGGCCGGCTGAAGTATTACCGATTCATCCCGGTCGACAATCCGTTCTGGAGAGCCTGTATGCCCTTGTATGAATACCAGTGCGCCACGTGTGGCCCGTTCACCGAACTGCGATCCATGAGCGAACGCAATGCCCCCATAGACTGCCCGCAATGCGCAGCGGCATCCGCGCGCATGCTGTCGCGGCCTGCCTTGCGTCAGATCTCTTCTGGAAGCTACCAGGCGCATACTCGCAACGAGCGCAGCGCCCATGAACCGCTTAGTCTGCGCCGTGTGCCGCCGCCGGCAACCGGCCACGCGCACGGGCCGGGCTGTGGACATGCCGATCATCGCGGTAAACGTCCGTGGATGTTGGGACACTGATGGGCCCGCTGGTCGCCTGAACCGCGCGATCGCGCCGGCGTTACTCGGCTTGTTCGACCGCGCGCATTCATCCGGTCAGCTGTTCTGAAGTCGATCTGCGGAACCGGCGGCTCCGCCCCTGCGGGCCGCCGCTCGCATCCGGTACAATTCCTCCCTTTGCGCGGCCCACCGGCTGTGCGCAGTTCAGGACCGACCGGAGTCAGCATGTCCCAGATCGCCCAAGAGGCGGCGCGGCGGCGCACGTTTGCCATCATTTCCCACCCCGACGCGGGCAAGACCACGCTCACCGAAAAACTCTTGCTGTTCGGCGGCG
>JBPEXU010000128.1:0-2711 GCA_052031225.1 Marinobacter sp.
TGCGCCGGACCTGGCTGGACGCGGACACCGCCGCTGCGTTCTTCGCCCGGGAAGAGGCGATTGACCGGTTTCAGATGGAGCGCCGGCGCATCCAGGCCGACCCCGGTCTGACGCCAGAACAGCGCGCGGCGGCGCTGCGCCAGGCTGAAGCCCGGCTGCCGGAGCCGGTGCGCCTGGCCCGGGAAGAAACCCGTCAGTTCAGTCGCTATCAGCAGATGCGCGAAACCCTGGCGGACGATCCCGAGGCGCTGGCCCAGTGGCGGGTGCAAACCTTCGGGCCGGAAGCGGCCGAGCGGCTGGCGCAGGTGGAAGCGGATCAGCGCGCTTGGCAGACCCGCTGGCACGCCTACCAGAAGGAGCGGGACGCGCTGCTGCAGGCCGGGCTGGCCGGGCCTGAGCTTGAAGCGGCGCTGCACCGGCTCAGAACCACCCATTTTAGCGGCCACGATCTGCTGCGTGCCGAGGCGCTGGATTCGATCCGGTAACCGAACCGTCACTTCCGCAGGATAACCTGCGTCCGGTATCTGCAACCGCCGGCCGGGGCCGTGTATGATGATGGCAAACCGGGCTGCCGAGTCGGGTGGCCCGCCCTCAGTCTTTTCGTGTTTTCAGGAGATACGCAGTGCCGAACCCCACGCCACGGACTTTTCCCGCCACCCGCCTGCGCCGTAACCGGGCCAGTGAGTTCTCGCGCCGGCTGGTGCGGGAGCATCAACTGTCGCCGGACAACCTGATTTACCCGGTGTTCGTGCTTGAAGGCGAAGGGCAGCGGGAAGCGGTGCCGTCGATGCCCGGGATCGAGCGTCTGAGTATCGATCTGCTGGTTGAGCAGGCGGCGGAGCTGGTGGATCTGGGGATACCGGCGGTGGCTCTGTTCCCGGTGGTGCCGGCCGAGCAGAAGAACCTGTCGGGTTCCGGCGCCTGGGATTCCGAGGGACTTGCCCAACGGGCGGTGCGGGCCCTGAAGCGTGCGCATCCGGAGCTGGGCGTGATCACGGACGTGGCGCTCGATCCTTTCACCACCCATGGCCAGGATGGCATCATCGACAATAACGGCTACGTCCTGAACGATGTCACCGTCGAAGCGCTGGTCAATCAGGCGCTGTCCCATGCCGACGCCGGCGCCGATGTGGTCGCGCCCTCGGACATGATGGACGGTCGGATTGGCGCCATCCGCGAGGCGCTGGAAGCGGCCGGTCATGTCAACACCCGCATTCTTGCCTACTCGGCCAAGTACGCCTCCAGCTACTACGGTCCGTTCCGGGATGCCGTGGGTTCGGCGGCCAATCTGGGTAAGGGCAACAAATCGACCTACCAGATGGACCCGGCCAACAGCGACGAGGCCCTGCATGAGGTGGCGATGGATCTGGCCGAAGGCGCCGACATGGTGATGATCAAGCCGGGCATGCCTTATCTGGACATCGTGCACCGGGTCAAAACCGAGCTGCAGGTGCCCACGTTCGTGTATCAGGTCAGTGGCGAGTATGCGATGCACATGGCGGCGGCGCAGAATGGCTGGCTGGACGGTGATGCGGTGATGCTGGAAAGCCTGATGGCAATGCGCCGTGCCGGCGCCGATGGCATCCTGACCTATTTTGCGATCCGGGCGGCCCGGCTTCTGCGGGACCGGCAGCCGGCGTCGAGCTAACACCAGCGAACGTCCCAGCGCGGGGACGGAACAGGAATCGGACATCATGACAGCGGATACGGCGAGCAAAAGGTCGCGGCGGGGGGCGGAACACAATGTGCCCGCGCCGGTGGACGTGCCGGCTCAGGGCGAGGAACTCAACCTGGATGCCAGCGACAATTATTTCAACCGGGAACTGAGTCAGTTGCAGTTCAATTACCGGGTGCTCAAGCAGTCGCTTGATCCGACGCACCCGCTGATCAACCGGCTGATTTTCTGCTGCATCTTCAGCAGCAACATGGACGAATTTTTCGAAATCCGGGTCGCCGGTCTGCGCCAGCAAATGAAATACGGCCGGGAGGCGGTGGGCGCGGATGGCATGCTGCCGGATCAGGTGCTGGCGGAAATCAGCCGGGTCGCCCACGACTACATCGACGAACAGTACGATATCCTCAACAACGTCCTGATCCCGGAGATGGAAAAGGAGAACATCCACTTCGTTCGCCGCCGGGAGTGGACGCCGGCGCAGGCGGAGTGGGTGCGCAACTACTTTGAAGAGGAAATCCTGCCGGTGGTCAGCCCGATCGGGCTGGACCCGTCCCACCCGTTCCCGCGTCTGGTCAACAAGAGCCTGAACTTTATTGTCGAACTGGACGGCAAAGACGCCTTTGGCCGGGAAACCGGTATGGCCATCGTTCCGGCCCCCCGGTCGCTGCCGCGTCTGGTCCGGCTGCCGGACGAGGTGTGCGAGGGCGGCGATAACCTGGTGTTCCTGTCGTCGATGATCCACGCCCATGCCGATGAGCTGTTTCCGGGCATGGAGGTCAAAGGCTGTTACCAGTTCCGGCTGACCCGCAACGCCGACCTGGAGCTGGAAGACGATCTGGAAGACCTGGCCTCGGCGCTGCGGGGCGAGCTGCTCAGTCGCCGCTTCGGCGACGGTGTGCGGCTGGAAGTGGCCGATAACTGTCCGCAGGAGCTGGTGCAGTTCCTGCTCCAGGAATTTGGCCTGACCGAGCGGGATCTGTATCAGGTCCACGGGCCGGTGAACCTGACCCGGCTGATGGCGGTCGGTGGTTTGGTC
>JBPEXU010000129.1:0-19393 GCA_052031225.1 Marinobacter sp.
TTGCGCTTGGTGATCAGGCACACCTGGCTGTCGCAGGTGCGGCCGTCGAGCGTTTTGAAGGTCCGGCTGCGGCCGTCATTGTGACGCTCCCGGGCGCGCTTGCGGGCCTGCTCAAAACCATACCGGATAATGCGCTCGGTCGCCCTGCGGGTGAATACCTCCATCTGGGTGGCGACCTCGTCGGGGGTGCCCTGGCGCAGCCGGCCGCCCTGACCGACATACTCGCCTTCGCTGTTTTCCCGGATAACCAGCATATCCACCGTCCGGGCGCGGTCGTCGGCGAGGTACTGACGGGCGCCGGGCAGCAGCCGGGCGGGCCGTTCACAGACCCATTGGTCGAAACCCTTGCGCATCTCCAGAAGCGGGGCCAGGGAGACGCTGTCCGGCAACAGGTACCGATCCGGATCGTTGATGGGCCCGGGATCGCCCAGCGCGCCGAGCAGGATCGCGTCGTAGCTGCGCAGCTGATCGAGGGCATCGTCCGGCCAGGCCTGGCCATGCTCGGCATGCCAGGCGTGGGACGGCCAGGGGAAACGCGTCCACTCCAGCTGGAGGTTGTGCCGGGCGCGCAGGATTTCCAGGCACTTAATCGCCTCGGCGACCACTTCCGGGCCGATACCATCACCGGGCGTGACTGCGATTCGGCAGGTATGGGACATTCCGTAGACTCCTTTTGCCAGCGGGCTCGTATATGCAACAAATTCAGTGTAGCTGTGTGGTCAAGGCTTGCCACCGATCGCGGCAGTTGCCGGTCTTCCGGTTTTACGGATGCCCGGGTGCCGCCTATAGTGAGTCGGACAGCCGGCCTCGCCAGTCTCACCCCGGCCTTTGAATATTGAGGAGTGTTCATGAATCCGCCCGCGGTTCTATTCGATGAGTCCCATTGCGAGCAGTGTGCCTGCGGCGAAGGTTTGGATTTTGCGTTCAGTTTTGCCTTTCAGCCCGTTGTCGATGCTGTGAACCGGTGTGTTTATGCCTACGAAGCGCTGGTTCGTGGGCCCGATGGCCAGGGCGCCATGACCGTGCTGTCGCAGGTTAACGATCACAACCGCTACGCCTTCGATCAGGTCTGCCGGGTCAAGGCGGTGAAACTGGCGTCGCGGCTGGGGATCGATGCCCGGCTCTCCATCAACTTCATGCCCAATGCGGTGTATCGGGCGGAGTATTGCATCCGCACCACGCTGGCGGCGGCAAAGACCTATGGCTTTGATACCGGAAAACTGATCTTTGAACTGACGGAGCAAGAAAACCTGTCCTCCGTCGAGCACTTGGTGGCCATCATCGAGGCCTACAAAGAGATGGGGTTTCAGGTCGCCCTGGACGATTTCGGCGCCGGTTATTCCCGCTACAACATTCTGATGGCCTCACCGCCGAGCCTGTTGAAACTCGATATGGCTCTGGTGCGGGAGGTGCACCGGGAACCCAACAAGCAGGCGGTGATTTCTGGCATCATTGCCATGATGAAACGGCTGGGTGGGCGGATCATCGCCGAAGGCGTGGAAAGCGAGGAGGAGTACTTTTGGTTGCGCTCGCAGGGGATTGCTCTGTTCCAGGGCTATCTGTTCGCCAAGCCCGGTTTTGAACACCTGCCGGAACCGTATTTTCCGGCGTAAGCATTTGGCCTTAATGGAAAAGGGAGTATCCGCTTGCTTTACCGCATCATCACCGTTATCGGGGCGCTGGTTTTTGTCGCGGCCCTCTACGGTCTTCTCTGGTTCCTGAGTAAAACCTTTCTTGAGCGGCACGGCGTGACCGATCAGGTGTCCGATCGTGCCACCGTACTGGCCACCTGGACCTTTGCCGGTATCGCCGTTGGCCTGGTGTTTGCCGGCGTCGGGGCCCTGGTGCTCGGGCCCTGGGCGTTTTACCGCACGCTCCGGGGCCACGGCGTCGCCATTTCCGATGCGGCGGCGGTCTGGTGGGGGCTGGGCATCGTCGCCACCGCGCTGGGCATCACCGCCGCCGGCTTCTTCGGCTTCCTGGTCGCCGTGGGCGCTTACTGAACCAGCGCCCGCAGCTGATCCCGGAACCACACCAGTGCCGGTTCCTTTTCGTAGGCCTTGTGCCAGTAAAGATGCACATCGATCGACGGCAGCGCGGCTGGCGGGTCCAGAATGACGATGTTCGCGCGCTCGGCGATGATCCGGGCGTAGTTCTCGGGCATGGTCAGCAGCAAGTCGGTGCCTTCCACCACCCGGCACGCGGCGTAGTAGTGCTGACACCGAAGCCGGATGGTCCGGCGCACGCCGAGTCGTGACAATTCGAAATCCTCAATGCCCGGGCCTTCGCTGCGGGAAGACACCAGCACGTGTTGCGCGGCGAGGTAATCCGCCATGGTGAGCGCGCCGGCGGCCAGCGGGTGATCCTGGCGGGCCAGCACCACCAGGCGGTCCTGTCGCAGCAGCTCGTGACTGGTCTGGCCGCTGACCGGCAGCAGCACATCGACCGCAAAATCCAGTTTGCCCGCCGCCAGTTGGGTTTCCATCTCGCGCCGGGCCACCCGCTGACTGGCGATTTCCAGATCCGGATAGTCTGCCAGCCGGGTCATCAGCGGGGGCAGAAACGTGGACTCCAGAATGTCCCGCAGGCCCAATGTATAGGTTTTGCGCTGATGGGCCGGATCGAAAGCGTGGAACTGATTGACCGCACTTTGGATCTGGGTCAGGCCCGGGCGCATCGATTCGAGAAAGCGCCGGGCCAGCGGGGTTGGAATCATCTGGTTGCCCTGGCGGGTGAACAGCGGATCGTCAAAGTGCTCCCGCAACCGGGCCAGGGAATGACTCACCGCCGGTTGCGTCAGGTGCAGCGCTTTCGCGGCACGGGTCAGGCTGCCTTCCCGGTAGATGGTATCGAAAACGTGCAACAGGTTGAGATCCAGGCGGTTCAGGGCCATAACGGGGTCCGGTGTCTGAATAAATTCGATTAATGATAAAAGATAAGAATAATTCAGTCGCGTAATAGTTTGCCACTGCCTAGACTGTTCCCACGACCCGACCGCACGACCGAGCGTCGGCCGACAGAATCAGCGAGGAACAGGCGATGGACTTCAATCTCTCCGACAAAGGGCAGGACTACCTCAACCGCGTGAAAGCCTTCATGAAGGAGGAGATCTACCCGATCGAAGCGGACTACCACCGGGAACTGGCTGCCCAGGAAAACCGTTGGGTGGTGCTGCCGATCATCCGTGAGCTGAAAGAAAAGGCCAAGGCCCAGGGGCTCTGGAACATGTTCTTTCCGGACGACACGTACGGCTGCGGGCTGCTCAATTCCGACTACGCCCTGATTGCCGAAGAAACCGGCCGCAGCTTCATCGCCCCGGAAATCTTCAACTGCAACGCGCCGGACACCGGCAACATGGAAGTACTCATTCATTATGGGTCGGAACAACAGAAAGCCGAATGGCTGCCACGATTGCTCAGCGGTGAGATCCGCTCGGCCTTCTGCATGACCGAACCGGAGGTTGCATCGTCCGACGCCACCAACATGAAAGCCACGGCCATCATCGAGGGGGACGAGGTCGTCCTCAATGGTCGCAAGTGGTGGAGCACCGGCATCGGCCACCCGGACTGCAAGGTCGCGATTTTCATGGGCCTGACCGACCCCGAGGCCCACAAGCACCGCCAGCACTCCATGGTTCTGGTGCCGCTGGATACACCGGGCGTCAAAGTCGAACGGATGCTGCCGGTCTTCGGTGCTTACGACGAACCCTACGGCCATGGGGTGGTGTCGTTCGAGAACGTCCGTCTGCCCAAGAGCGCCATCATCGCCGGCCCGGGTCGCGGCTTCGAAATCGCCCAGGGCCGTCTGGGCCCGGGCCGCGTGCATCACTGCATGCGCGCAATCGGCGCGGCGGAGCGGGCCCTGGAGCTGATGATCAAGCGCGGCAACAGCCGCGAAGCGTTTGGCCGCCCGATCTCCAAACTGGGGGGCAACCCGGACATCATCGCGAACGCCCGGATGAGCATCGAGCAGGCCCGCCTGCTGACCCTGAAATGCGCCTGGTTGCTGGATACCAAGGGCATCATGGGGGCGCTGCAGGAAGTCTCCATGATCAAGGCGGTGATCCCGCAGATGCTGCAGACCATTGTCGATCAAGCCATCCAGTTCCACGGTGGTGGCGGAGTCAGCGACGACGATTTCCCGCTGACGGCGTTGTTTGCCTATGCCCGGGTACTGCGGCTGGCGGATGGCCCGGATGAGGTGCATCGGGCGATGGTGGCGCGACTGGAGCTTCGCAAGTATCAAAATTGAGTTGAAATGGAAGTAGCCTCCGGGTGTTGGTTTCGGAGTAGGCGCTGCCGGGTGGGGTTTGCTGAAACCCGCTCGGGCACGTCCATGTGACGCTTGAGCGGCGCCTTCCCTGGCGCCGCACAGTTTCAGCAAGCCCCACCCGGCAGCACCACCAGATTTTGGGAGTCAGTGGTCCGGGGATTGTCTGAAACCCTGCGGAGCCATGGATGGCGGAGCGGAGCGTACAGGGACGTATTTACAGCGTGTTTCAGACAATCCCCGGACCGCTGGCTCATGCACGGATGGGATGAACAAAACAAACGGTGACCACACAATGACACAACGAATCTTTATCACGGGAGGCGCCTCGGGATTGGGGCGGGCACTGGCGCTGCGCTATGCCAAGGAAGGGGCAAAGGTCTGCATCGGGGACATCAACCCGGAGCAGGGCGCAGCGGTTGAGCAGGAGATCCACAACGCCGGCGGCGAAGGTTATTTTGTCGAATGCGATGTCCGGCGTCTGACCGACTTCGAACGGGTTCGGGACGATCTGGTTCAGAAATGGGGCGGGGTCGACGTGGTGGTCAACAACGCCGGGGTCGCCTCCGCAGGCTCCATTGAAGACACCACCATGGCGGACTGGGAGTGGATTCTGGACATCAATGTCCTGGGCGTGGTCCGGGGCTGCAAAGCCTTCACGCCACTGTTCAAATCCCAGGGCTCGGGCGCCTTCGTGAACATCGCCTCCATGGCCGGACTCATGCTGGCACCGCTGATGGACAGCTACAATGTGTCCAAGGCGGGCGTCATTGCCCTGTCCGAAACCCTCAGCCAGGAGCTTCGGGACGACGGCATTCACGTCAGCTGCGTCTGCCCGGCGTTCTTCCAGACCAACCTGGCCAGCACCATGCGATCGGACATTCCGGGCATTCAGCAGAACGTCAACAAACTGATGAAGCGTTCCACCGTGACCGCCGAAGACGTCGCCGAAGATATCGTGCGCAGTGTCCGCGACAAAAGCTTCTGGGTACTGCCGCACGCCAGGGAGCGCCGTATGTGGATGCTCAAACGCCATGCGCCCTGGGCATTCGACTGGCTCATGCACCAGGAAAGCAAACGCTGGATGAGCAAAATGGGTGGCAAAGCACGCGCCTGACGGCCGGACATGAGCACAGGAGAGTTGCAATGACACAGATCGACCAGGCCGCCGACATCCGGGAAGGCGAAGAGCTGGATGTTGCCGCCGTTGACCGGTTCATGAAGCAGGCCATTCCGGGCCTGGAAGGAACGCCCACCATCCGTCAGTACCCGGGGGGCGCGTCCAATCTGACCTATCAGGTGGACTACGGTAGCCGTTCCTATGTGCTACGCCGCCCCCCGTTCGGCAAGATCGCCAAGTCGGCCCACGACATGCTGCGGGAAGCGCGGGTCATGCGCGCACTCAAACCGGTCTACCCGTACGTGCCGGACATCGTTGCCATCTGCGACGACCACGACGTGCTGGGCTGTGACTTCTATGTGATGGAGCGCCTCAAGGGCATCATCCTGCGCCAGGACTTTCCCAAGGGCTTCGAGCTGAACGAGGCCGACACCCGTAAACTGTGTCTGAACGTCATCGACAAGCTGGTCGACCTGCACCGGGTCGACGCCCAGGCCGCGGGGCTGGACAGCCTTGGCAAAGGCGCCGGCTACGTTCAGCGCCAGATCGGCGGCTGGAGCGATCGCTTCCGCAAGGCCCGCACCGACGATGTCGGTGATTTCGAAGCCGTGATGAGCTGGCTCAACGACAACATGCCCGACGACGTCGCTCAGGTGGTGATCCACAACGACTACCGGTTCGACAATGTGGTGCTCAACCCAGACAATCCGTTCGAGGTGATCGGCGTGCTGGACTGGGAAATGGCCACCATCGGCGACCCGCTGATGGATCTGGGCAACAGCCTGGCGTACTGGATTCAGGCCGACGACGAAGGGCCGTTCCAGATGCTGCGCCGCCAGCCAACCCATCGCCCCGGCATGTTGTCCCGCCAGGAAGTGGTTGAATATTACATGGACAAGTCGGGATTCCAGACCGACAACTTCGACTTCTACGAGATCTACGGCCTGTTCCGTCTGGCGGTGATCATCCAGCAGATCTACTACCGCTACTACCACGGCCAGACCCGTGACAAACGCTTTGCCGCCTTTGGCCACGCCGCGAACTACCTGGAACAGCGGTGTCAGCGGCTGATCCGTGAGAGTCGCCGGTAATGGCAACGATTTACCTGATCCGTCATGGCCAGGCCAGCTTCGGCCAGGAAAACTACGATCAGCTGTCGCCCCGGGGCTGGGAGCAGGGCCGGGTGCTCGGCCGCTGGCTGTCGGGCAAAGTCGAGCCGGCCGCGGTGTTTGGCGGCAACCTGAAACGGCACCGGGAAACGGTTGAGGCCATCGCCACCGGCTTTGGTGACACCCTGCCGGACATGCAGGTCTTGGAAGGGCTGAACGAGTTCGACCACATGGAGGTTGTCGAACGGCTGAAACCCGACTGGCGGGACCGTCAGGTCATGGCCCGGGACCTGTCGGCGTACCCCAAACCCGCCCGGCTGTTCCAGCAGGTCTTCGAGGAAGCCATGGCGCGCTGGATCAGTGGCCGTTACGACCACGAATACACCGAGAGCTGGCCGGTATTCCGCGCCCGCGTCACCTCGGCGCTGGAGGAACTGATCGCCTTCGCCGATGGCGGCGATGTGCTGGTGTCCACCTCCGGCGGGCCGATTGCGGTCATTGCCCAGCACCTGCTGGCGCTGTCCGACGATAAGACTCTGGCCCTGAACCACGTGATCGCCAACACCAGCGTATCCCGCGTTCTCTACTCCGGGCCGCGCCGGAGTCTGGCGGTGTTTAACAACTACAGTCACCTGGAGGCGGAAGACCCGGCCCTAGTGACCTTCCGATAGCAGTGTGAGGAGAATCCATGAGCAACGTGAGTCTGTTTGATCTGACCGGTAAAGTGGCGCTGGTCACCGGTGCCAGCCGGGGGATTGGCGAGAGCATCGCCCGCACGCTGGCCCATTACGGTGCCCACGTGATCGTCAGCAGCCGCAAGATTGATGGCTGTGAACGGGTGGCCAGCAGCATCCGGGAGGAGGGCGGCAGTGCCGAGGCGTTTGCCTGCCATATTGGCGAGATGGATCAGATCGACGCAATCTGGGACCACATTGCCAACAACCACGGCAAACTGGATATCCTGGTGAACAACGCCGCTGCCAACCCCTACTTCGGCCCGGTCGAGGACACCGATCTGGGCGCGTTCCAGAAGACGGTGGACGTGAATATTCGCGGTTACTTCTTCATGTGTGCCCGTGGCGCGCAGCTGATGAAGAAAAACGGGGGCGGCGCCATTGTCAATGTGGCGTCGGTGAACGGCGTGATTCCCGGCCATTTCCAGGGCATTTACTCGGTATCCAAAGCCGCGGTGATTTCCATGACCAAGTCCTTCGCGATGGAGCTGGGCACCCAGAATATCCGGGTCAACGCGCTGCTGCCAGGGCTGACCGACACCAAGTTTGCCAGCGCTCTGACCACCAACGAATCGATCAAGAAGCAGGCGCTTGCGCACATTCCGATGAAGCGGGTGGCCGATCCGGACGAAATGGCCGGTACTGTGCTGTATCTGGTGTCGAACGCCTCCAGCTACACCACCGGGGCTTGCATCAACGTCGATGGCGGCTATCTGACGGTCTGATCCGGCGCCTCCGCCGTGGCCCTGACCGGCGTGCAGCTCAGGGCGTCGAAGTCGCCCCTAAGATCGCCGGCCCGGCCCGCCAGATGGCGCAGCTGGGCCTGGTCTGCTGCCTGCAACAGGTCGTGGATCAGCTGTGTCATGGCCTGTTCGCTCTCCGCCCGCATGCGCTGATAGTCGGGGCCCCGCACCCGCTCGGAGTGGACCAGAAGGTGCCGCACCCGGTCGTCAAAGTCGCTTGAGTGACGATCCGCCAGGGCGTCCAGCAATGCGGACTGCCAGGCCCGGCGACCGGCGAGCCAGATTTCGGTCTGGCGGTTCCGGTTCGCCGACCAGCGGGCGACGATCTCCGTTTGGCGCGTATTGAGCGGGCCGAGCCAGTTCTCCAGCCGCTCCCGGGTCCGCTCAGCTCTGGCTGCCGCGCGTGCTTCCGGGGTCTCCGGCAGCAGCTCCTGCTCAAGCTCCCGCTGCTTCGCCGCCATGTTTGTTGCCAGTTCCCGAACCTGGGCATCGGTCAGCGATGCCAGTAGGCGGGTGGCGATGGGCACGATCTGTTCCAGCAGTGGCGGCACGAAACCGAGCAGTTGCTGCTGGTGATACTGAACCGTTGCCGGCGACGTGGCGCCCTTGCTGATATCGCTGGCAAGCGCCGACAACCACTGACTGTATCGCGGTAATTCGGCTTGGCAATGCCATTGCTGCAGCGCTTGCAGATCCGAGGCCAGCCGCTGTTCCTGTTCCGCGGTCAGGCTGACGTAGTCCTCCACCCACCAGACAACCCCCCAGTCGGCATAGCGATAGGCCAGCTTGGTGGAGCTGCAGCCCACCAGCAACACCGTGCAGAGGGTCGCGACGACCACCCCGGTTCGATTTTTGAGGTGCGTTTTGTCCGATGTCATGGTGTCGAGCTTAACGTCCGGTGACTTCTTGAGGCGTCGGTAAGCCAATCTGTGAACAGCTCCGATCTGATCCCTTTACGACTGGCGCGCCATATCGGATGCGAAGCCAGTGACCCGAGTGCCCGTCGGATACCTCTAGCGTACACCCGTAAACTCAAATGCAAAATACTGTAAATCCGTTTGCTCAGAGGGGCCGTAATCTGCACTAACGCATGGTTCAGGGACTGAAAGTGTGCGGGTTCGAACCAGTCAACTTCTGAACACAACCTCACTCGACGAGGATCAAAGACAATGAAAACGAAGTTTGCGTTACCCGTTCTGTTGGCCGGCAGCGTTACTTTGACCGGCTGCTTTCTCGATGATGACGACAACGATTCGTCACCGTCTGATCCCAGAACGTCGGTTCGGGTTCTGCACGCATCCGCCAATGCCCCCGCGGTCAACGTGAAGGTCGATGGCCTGGAGGTGGTCAGTGGCGCCGATTACAAACAGGCGGCAGTTATCAACCCGACCATTGATACCTATACCATTGAAGTCGATGCGCGTTTGCCGGGCGATCAGACCACGACAGTGATTGGTCCGGCCGACGTGACCCTGGAGCAGGGGCTTAGGTACGATGTGATCGCGGTCGGGCGTGTGGGTGATGACGCTGGCAGCGGCCGACCGCTGGAGCCGCTGATTGTGACCGATGACGGCGAACGGGATGATCCGAGCAGTGTCCGCCTGCGCGTTGCCCATCTGTCGCCGGATGCTCAGGATGCCGTCGATGGCCCGGTCCAGGTGTTCCTGTCAGTGCCGGATGCCGAGCTGACCGACGATGGCGTGCTGTCGTTCTCCTTCGAATACAAAGACGTTCAGGACCCGATCGAAGTGCCTGCGGGCAATTACCGGGTCCGCGTTGCGATTCCCGGAGAACCGCCTACCGTCGTTTATGACAGTGGCAGTGTAGCGCTTGGGGCAGGCGCCGATCTCCTGGTCGCCGCCGTCGACAACACCAGCCCGGAAACCACCCCCGACGACATGATGGCGGTGAATAACAGCCCGATCAGCCTGATTGCGGTAACCGGCGACGGGACTGTGCTGGAGTTCTTCGACCAGGCGCAGGAAGCGGGAGTTCGGGTGGTGCACAACTCGTCCGATGCGCCCGAGGTTCAGGTGCTGGTGGATGATGCGGTGGCGATTTCCAATCTGGCGTTTCCGGATGTGGCGCCGTCCCCGGTCACCAACGGCTACGCCGTGATTGATGCCGGCGCCCGGAACCTGAAGGTGGCGGCCCAGACCAGCATGACCCCGGTCGACGATGCGGTCATCGACGCGGACGTAACCTTCGATGCGGCTTCGGCAAAAACCGTGGTAGCGGTAAACAGCCTGGCCGATATTGAGGCATTGGTTCTGTCCGACAGCGTGCGCAGCATCGCCACTCAGGCCTCGTTGCGCGTGGTGCACGGTGCGGTCGAAGCCGGGACTGTGGATGTCTATCTGGTGCCGACGGCAGAAGGCGGCGCCGGTGCGACGGTTCTGAACACCGAAGTGAACGACCCGACACTGGATAACTTCGCCTTCAAAGCCAACACCGGCTATCTCGCGGTGGCTCCGGACGACTATGTGGTCTTCATTACCGATCAGAGCGGCAACGAGTTGCTGAAAACCGGCAGCGTCACCCTGGAAGCCGGCGGTGTCTATACCGCCATTGCGAGACTGGCGCCGGAAGATGGCGACAACGTGGCGGGTCTCACCCTGCTGGACGATTTTGTCGGGGATTGATCAGGCAGCGTTCGTCGGTCGTCACCAAGCCCCGGTCTTGCCGGGGCTTTCTCGTTACTGGATGGTGGTGCCGGAGTCGGATTCGGCTTTGGAAATCGCGGTGCCCGTGGGCGGCCGGTAGTGCAGGGAATAGAGCACCCGGTCGAGTACGGCCTGGCCGTTCCAAGCTGGATCGCTGTTCACCATGCCGACCACCGCCCAGGTGGTGTCGTTTTCGTCCCGGGTGAAACCGGCGATGGAGCGGACGTTCTCCAGATAGCCGGTCTTGATCCGGCCCTCGCCCTCCATGCCGGCATTGCGCAGACGCCGAGCCATGGTCCCGTCCATGGCGATCAACGGCATGGAGGCCATCAGGTCGGCGGCGAACGGGCTGTTCCAGGCGTGCTGAAGAATCTGAACGCCCTGGCGTGCGGAAATGCGGCCGTGGCGGGTCAGCCCGGCGCCATTGTCGATCACCATGCCCGCCGTGTTGACGCCCTTCGCTTCCAGCCATTCGTAAATCACCCGGATGCCGGCGACCCGGTCGTCGGTTTCGTCTTCCCTTCGGTTTTCCGCGCCGATGGCCAGCAGCAACTGCCGGGCCATCACGTTGCTGCTCCATTTGTTGATGTCCCGCACCATGGTCACCAGATCCGGTGAGGTGGTTTTCAGTACCAGCCGGGCATCTTCCGGGGTGGGGCCGGTCATGCTGGCGCCGGAGATGGATACGCCGGTCTCGGCAAGCACCGAACGGATCAGCGACGCGGAGTATTGGGCGTGGGGCAGCAGCGACAGATAGCGGGTGGTGCGGCAGCCTTGGGGGAGTTCGCCGGTGACACGGACGGTGACCTGCATGTTTTCATCGAACAGCGGCGTCCACTCAAAGTTGCGGCGGCTGGGGCAGGGGCCTTCGCCGCGCACGGTGACGCGGTTGTCGATGCGCACTTCCGGCAGATCCGGAGTGCTCCACGCCTGCGTGCCGCGTTCGTCCGCCCGAACCTGGAAGTGCAACAGGTTGAGGTTGGTCAGATAGGCCGAGGGTTCGACCAGAAACGGTGCGTGCGGGTTGTCGCCGTTGTCGTCGAATTCGGGAAAGCCCTCGTCGATCCGGAAATAGCCGCCATCCAGCACCAGATGGCCGTTGATGCGGGAAATGCCCATGGCCCGGAGTTCGCGCAGGGTCACCCACAACCGCTCAATGGTCAGTTTCGGGTCGCCCCCGAAACGCACGTACAGGTTGCCCTCGAGCGTGTCGCCGATCATCTGCCCGTCGGTGAGAAAGTCGGTGTCCCAGTGGTGTGAGGGGCCGAGGATTTCCAACGCGGCAAAGGTGGTGACCAGCTTCATGATTGAGCCGGGGCTCATCAGTTGGTCAGCGTTCACGTACTGCTCAATGCCCGGCCCGTTGAGCGGTACTGCGGCGACGCTCAGGGCTTGTTCGTCGTTCAGGGATTTCACGGCGTAGTCCCGAACCTCGCTGCTCCAGAGTCGGGGCGCACCGGTCTGGTGCTCGGCCGGGGGTGCCGCATGCACGGGCGCGGCCACGGCAAGGGCACCGGAGAAGCCGGCACACAAGGCCAGCCCGCGGAAGCCGCGCGTCGGCCGCACCAGCCTGTTGCGATATCGCGATGCCCTGATCATGTCGGTGGCCGTCCAGTGATTTCTTATTATTCAACCATAGCCCATTCGCGCCGGATGTACTATGCAGAAAAGCTCTACATGACGTTAATAAATGCCAGTAGTGTCATGGTTTGTATTGGTTTTTTGTGACACCGTGTAAGTGGCCTTTGGAATCATCAGGTTAGGCGTACGCTGTGTCCGTCGGGCAGTGTCAATGACTTCGCGTTCATTTTTTTGGCCGGAATTGGCGCCATTCAGGTCATGGAAACTTATGGTCAATCGGCGTTTCCTAGAATGATCACAATGACAAGAGGAAACGACCATGATCGGAATACCGCTGGGGCTGATCACCGCCAATGCCGTTGAGTGGGTCTTTCATAAGCATGTGTTGCACAAGCTGGGTCGGGACCGAAACAGCTTCTGGGCCTTTCACTGGCACGATCACCACCGAAACGTCCGCCGGAACGGCTTTGTCGATGAGGATTACCGTAATCCGCCGCTGACCTGGAACGCCCAGACCAAAGAAGTCGCCGCACTGGTGGCCGGGGCCGCTGCCGTAACTCCGTTGCTGCCGGTGGCGCCGTTTTTTGTTGGCACCCTGTACTACTGTGCCTGGAACTATTACCGTGTCCACAAACGCTCACACCTGGACCCGGAATGGGCCCGGCAGCACCTGCCCTGGCACTACGATCATCATATGGGGCCGAACCCCAACGCCAACTGGTGTGTCACCAAGCCCTGGTTTGACCACCTGATGGGGACGCGGGAGCCAATGGAAAACCGCCAACTGGCCGGATAATGCCGGACTCCGTTTCAGAAATAAGGATCTATCATGCTGACTGCCTTGAAGCACAACGTGAATGTGCTGGAATCGGTGACCACGTCATTTCTGTCTGCGTGGCGCGGCTGCCTGGTGGTAAAACAGGCCGAGCAGCCGGAGAAGCCGATCATTCTTTACGACATCGAAGGCTGCCCCTATTGCCGTCGGGTCCGGGAAGCGCTGACGGCGTTGAATCTGGATGTCGTCATCCGTCCCTGTCCCAAGGGCGGGCGGGTCTTTCGGCCCGAAGCGGAAGCCCTGGGCGGCCGGGCGCAGTTCCCGCTGCTGGTGGACGAGAACACCGAAACGGTGATGTATGAGTCCGAGGCCATCGTCGATTACCTGTTCCAGCAATATGGCGGAATGCCG
Organism: Marinobacter sp.; assembly: GCA_052031225.1. Lineage (GTDB taxonomy): Bacteria > Pseudomonadota > Gammaproteobacteria > Pseudomonadales > Oleiphilaceae > Marinobacter. Next base: position 13,406 of record JBPEXU010000129.1, read on the forward strand.
GTACCCTCGTATTACCAGAGCCGGGTCTGGCAGCCGGCACTGGGTTCGGTCGGAACCGCTGCCAGTGAGCTGCGGGGCCTGCGGGCCCGCCCCTCGAAACGCGCCGATCAGCCTCTGCATCTGTGGAGCTTCGAGGGCAGCCCGTTTGCCCGCCTGGTGCGCGAGCGGCTGTGCGAACTTGAACTGCCGTACACCCTGCACAATCTGGGCAAGGAGCACTGGACCGAACTCGGCCCGGCCCGGCAACGCATCAAGCCTGGCCCTTACCGACCGATTCCGGGGGGTAAGCGCGATGCCTTCTTCAAGGCGCACGGGCGGGTTCAGGTGCCGTACCTGGAAGATCCGAACACCGGCGAGGGCCTGTTCGAATCGGATCGGATACTGGCCTATCTGCAACAACAGTACGGCGCCTGACGGCACCGGACGCCCAGTGCCGGCCGGGACTGGGTCAGTCCCAGTCGGGGGCAAAGGCGGGATTGGCGATGCGTTCGCCCCGATCCAGGGCGTCGATGGCGCGGATTTCGTCGTCGCTCAGCGTGAGCGTCAGCGCGTCAAGGTTCGCCTTCTGGTGCGAGGGGCGGGTGGACGACGGGATCGGCACGACCCCCCGTGCCGCCACCCAGGCCAGCGCGATCTGGGCCGGTGTGACGTTGCGTTCGCGGGCGATCCGCTGGAGCGTCTCGTCCTCCATAACCCGGCCGACCGCGAGCGGCATGTAGCCGGTGACGGTGATCCCGAGTTTCTGGGCGTGGGCCACCACGGCACGGTTAGCGAGGAACGGATGCACCTCGACCTGATTGGTGAGCATCGGGGTGTCGCCCAGAATCGCCTTGGCCCGGTCCATTTGGGCGCAGGTAAAGTTGGACACGCCGATATGCCGGGTCAGGCCTTCGCGCTGGGCATCCCGCAGTGCACCCAGATATTCCTCCATGGGCACCTCGTCGCCGGGGGACGGCCAGTGGATCAGTGCCAGATCGACGTGATCGGTTTTCAGTCGCGCCAGGCTCTCGTGCAGGCTGTGGATCAGGTCGCTGGCCCGCAGCCGGTCGTACCAGATTTTGGTGGTGAGAAAAATCTCCCGGCGGGGAATGCCACTGGAGGTAATGCCATCGCCAACTTCGGCCTCGTTCTCGTACATCTGGGCCGTGTCGATATGGCGATAGCCCAGTGAGAGCGCGCTTTTGACGGCCTCCCGGGCATCGTCGCCTTTCAGCCGAAAGGTGCCCAGTCCGATGTTCGGGAGCGTGTTCAGTGACATGGTGTCCTCCTGTTTCAGGCACTGTGCCTTAGAATGTGGTGGTGTCGCGCTGGTTCTTCAAGTGATACGCGGTTATCATCGCCGCCGGACTTCCCTTTCGATCCGACGAGAGTGACCATGTACACCGGCCAGTGCCTCTGTGGCGACATTGCTTTCGAATACGAAGGCCCACTTGGACCCATCGACCTGTGCCACTGTTCGCGGTGCCGGCGCACCCACGGCAGTGCCTTTTCCGCCAGCGTGCCGGTTCAGAAAGCCCGGTTCCGTCTGATCCGGGGCGAGGACGCGGTTTCCGAGTTCGAGTCACGCCCCGGCAAGTACCGGGCATTCTGTCGGCGTTGCGGCAGCCGCCTGTATAGCCGGGTCGATGCCATTCCCGGGATTCTCCGGTTGAGTGCGGGGCTGATCAACGAACCCCTGGAAAAGGGACCGGCCCGGCACCTCTACGTTGGCTCGAAATCCGACTGGTACTCAATAACCGACGATATCCCTCAGTTCGACAAGACCCACAGAACCAACGACCCTCACTGAGCGGGTAGCAGCCGGTAGACCTTGCCGTTGCGGGCATCGGTCAGCAGCCAGAGCACGCCGTCCGGCCCCATCCGGACATCGCGAATGCGTTCGCCCAGGTCGGTCAGCAGGTCTTCCTCGTCCACAACCTTGTCGTCCCGTATCCGCAGCCGCACCAGTTTGCGCAGTTTCAGCGCGCCCACGAACAGATCGCCCTTCCAGGCCGGGAAGGCGCTACCGGTATAGAACGCCATGCCGGACGGAGCGATGGACGGGTCCCAGTAATGCAGCGGCTGGGCCATGCCTTCTTTCTGCGTGTCCAGACTGATTGGCAGGCCGGAGTAGTCGATGCCGTAGGTGATCGTCGGCCAACCATAATTGGTGCCGGCGCGGAGGATGTTGATTTCGTCGCCGCCCCGGGGGCCGTGTTCGTGGCTCCATACCGCGCCGGTCTCCGGGTGCAGGGTCATGCCCTGAATGTTCCGGTTGCCGTAGGTGTAGAGGGTGTCATTCGTGTCACCGAACGGATTGCCCGGCGCGGGCGTGCCGGCCACGGTGATTCGGTGCACGCCGCCGGCGTCGTCGTCGATCAGCTGGGCCCGATCCATTTCGCCGCGATCACCGATGGCGATATAAAGATAGCCGTCATGGTCGATCACCATGCGTCCGGCAAAGTGGCGCGAACTGGCCGAGCGTGGCAACGCTTCGAAAATCACTTCCACGTTGCGGAGTGTCAGACCGTCAAGCTGCGCCCGCGCCACCCGGGTGGTCATGCCTTTGCGGGTTCGGTGGGCATAACTCAGAAACAGGAGCTGGTTGTCGGCAAAGTCCGGGTGCAGGAGCACATCGAGCAGGCCGCCCTGGCCGGAAACCGCCAGGTCCGGCAGGCCGGCAACGGGCGCGTCCAGCAGTTCGCCCTGGCGGATGACGCGTAAGCGGCCTGCCCGTTCGGTGACCAGGCGATCGCCATTGGGCAGGAAGGCGAGGCTCCAGGGGTGCTCCAGGCCAGTTGCCACTGTCTCCAGCCGAAACCGGACGTCGGTGGCGGTGAATACCTCAGCGCTTGTGGGGGTCAGGGATACCAGCAGAAACGTGGCAAGCAGCCGAGCGGTGCCATTGAACATATCGGTCACGCAGATTGCGATAGGTGGACTATCAGCTTAGCAGGGTTTGTCGCGAATTCAGGCGTATCGCTGATCTTCAAATGATAATGATTATTGTTTAGGTTGTGCGGATGCGCTACAGTGTCGGTCGTTGTTACGAACCCACCTGGGAGTGCACGGACATGACACCCGATCAGGAGTTACTCGAAGGATTGAAACTGGCCGCAGGTGCCGGCCTGTCTATGGCTCTGCTTGCGCTGGTGCTTGGCGTGCGGGCGGTACTGGGCGGCTGAGGGCTGCCCGGCGCTGCTTCCGATACACGCCGCAGGTGCCGCAGTACCGGCCATCCGGCAGTCGGTACTTCAGGCAGCAGCCCCGGCGTTGTGGCAGGGCAACGGTGGTCTGGCCCTGGGACACCGGAAGCCACTCCAGGTACCGGTTGGCGTCGCAGGGAAACTGGTCGAGCCATTCGGCACCAAGCGCGCAGACCCGGTCTGGATCTGCGCGGTTCCAGATCGCCGAGAAGGGCGCCACCAGCGCCAGGGCGGTATTGCTCCAATAAGCGCCGGGGCTGATACCAAGAGCGTTGCGGAAGATGCCATACCACCGGCTCACGCGGATACCGGTCTGGTGCACGAATTCATCGAGCGGCAGGGCCGGGCCTTCGCGCCCGCCGCACCAGAGGGGCGCTTCGTGGTCTGGGTGTCCTGGACCCGCCACCAGTCCGATTCGCTCTGGTTCGGGGACCGGAGCATGACCATCCCGGAACGCCAACAGCACTAGCGGCGCCAGCACGTTCAGCGCCAGATTCTGATGCAGTACCGACAGGTGTGCCACCATCGTGGCCGGGTCCTGGGCGTCCGGATGGTGCGCCAGTACCCAGTCCTTCAGCCGCTGCGGCTCAGAGAGCACCTGAGCCAGAGACAACGACTGTGACTTGGGGCGTGCGTGCTGAGACAGCGCCTGATTCAGTACCGATTGGCTGTCCAGACCGGCATCAGCCAGCAGTGCCTGATAGCGAGCGTGCCAGCGCTGGTGGCCGGCGCCGGGGTCAGTGGACATAAGACAGCCATTGGCCTGGAGTGGGCTCGAGGACCCCCATGGGCACCTCGTAAATGGACTCCAGAACGCCGGCATCCATGATGTCCTGCGGTTTGCCGTCCGCCACCAGTTCGCCGGCCCGAAGCGCCACCAGGCGATCACAGAACCGGGCGGCCAGATCGACATCGTGCAGAACGACAATCACCGTCAGTTCCCGTTCCCTGGCCAGCCGATGCACCAGCCGTAGCGTCTCCACCTGATGTCGGACATCGAGGGCGGAAATCGGCTCGTCGAGGAGCAGGCAGCGGGTCTGCTGGGCCAGCAGCATGGCGATCCAGGCGCGCTGTCGTTCGCCGCCAGACAGCGTATCCACAGCACGGTGGGCGAAGTCCGTCAGCTCGGTGTCGCGGATGGCCTGGTCGATGATGCGTTGGTCCTGGTCGGTATAGCGACCGAACGGCCCGCGCCAGGGGTAGCGCCCGAGCGCCACCAGCTCGCGCACGGTCAGGCCATCCGTTGCCGGCGGCTGCTGAGCCAGATAACCGACGGTCCGGGCAAAGGCGCGGGTGCCGGTTTCCGCAAAGCAGGTCCCCAGCAGGCGGATGTTGCCCGTGTACAACGGTTGCTGGCGGGCCAGGGTGCGCAACAGGGTGGATTTGCCCGACCCGTTGTGGCCCAGCAGGGCGGTGACTTCTCCTTCCCGAAAATCAATATGCAGGTTCTTGAGAATGGTGGCGTCCCCGATACGGACGCACAGATCGGATACCTGAAAGAATGTGGACATACAGACCCCCAACGCTTAGAAGTTGAAGGGTAATAAAAATAGTAATCACTATCAATAAACCTGTTTGTCCGGACGTCCGGCGAACCTGCCCGGTCAGGTCATCCCGTAACCGGGACTACCGGCGCGCATTCCGTTGCAGCCACCGATCCAGCTGATCGGCGAATTCCTTGCGGTCGGCCTGGCCAAAAGGCGCCGGCCCTCCGGTCACCTGGCCGGCGTTGCGCATTTCTTCCATGAAGTTTCGCATTGCCAATCGCTGACGGATGTTCTCCCGGGTAAAGGCCTGGCCCCTGGGGTTGAAAACATCGGCCCCTTTCTCAATGGCCTCGGCGGCCAGCGGAATGTCCTGGGTGACGACCAGATCGCCCGGGCTCATCTGATCCATGATCTCGTTATCGGCCACATCAAACCCGTGGGGCACCTGGCGCCGCTGAATGTATGGACTCGGCGGCAGGTTGAGGGCGTGGTTGGCGATGAACGTGGTCTGGATCTGCCAGCGGGCGGCGGCCCGGCAGAGAATCTCGCGAACGGGAACGGGGCAGGCGTCGGCATCGACCCATATTGGCATAGTCTGGTCCTTGCGTGATCGGGTAGGGCGACAGTGTAACGGTTCCAAAAGGCCGACCGCCAATCCGCGCGCGACGGGCCGGATTGATCAATCCCAGGCCATCGTCTACAACTTATACAAAGCGCCCCAAGGCGCTTCGTGCAAGTCCCAGAGGCGTGAACCCACGCTTAACAAACGACCCACCCGACGCTGCCGAGGCCCGTCAAAAGCGGGTGTCCCTGCCGTCAGGGCGTTCATCAAAACGCCGGGGAAAGGAGGATGGGATGAGACAACGCCACGAGTTCCATGTGGATAGCTGGCGCTATCTGGATGATCATGGCAGCCCGCTAGGCGACCTGCCACCACAGGCAGAGGACACCCCTCGGGTCCTGGCCGCTTACCGCAATATGGTGCTGACCCGCACCTTCGACGCCAAAGCCATTGCCCTGCAACGCACCGGAAAGTGCGGCACCTATCCGTCGGTGCTCGGGCACGAAACCATTGGCACCGCCATCGGCCAGAGCATGGCGAAGTCCGACGTATTCGTACCTTATTACCGCGATCAGGCCGCCCATTTGTTGCGCGGCGTGAGCCTGACCGAAATGCTGCTGTACTGGGGCGGCGATGAACGCGGCAGCGCCTGGCAACACTGCCCGGAAGATCTGCCCATCGCGGTGCCGATCGCGACCCAGTGCTGCCACGCGGTGGGGGTGGCATCGGCGATCCGCATTCGGGGCCAGGCCCG
>JBPEXU010000013.1:0-2991 GCA_052031225.1 Marinobacter sp.
ACCCCTTCCAGCATGGCTTCCTGAGTCTCGTACACCGCGTTCACAAACCCCAGCCGGTGCGCTTCATCCGCACCAAACTTGCGCCCGGTGTAGGCCAGTTCCCGCACCACCCCCTCCGGCATCAGCTTGGGCAGGCGCTGCAATGTACCGACATCCGCGGTCATGCCCAGTTCGGTTTCCTTGATGGTGAAATAGGCGTCCTGGGTGCAGTACCGGCTGTCCGCCGCGCACACCAGGTCCAGCGCACCGCCAATGCAGCCGCCCTGCACTGCGGCCAGCACCGGCAGGCGTACTTTTTCCAGAGAGGTCAGGGTGTCCTGAAGCTGAAGCACCACCCGACGCAGATTCTCCGCCATCCGCCCGGGGTCGCCGCTCATTGGAACCGATTTGGGATCGGAAAACACGCCCAGATCCATGCCGGCGGAAAAGTGCTTGCCGGTGGAGGAAATCACAATCACCCGGGCGTCGGTCTGGGCCTCGATGTCCTGCATGCAGCGGGGCAGCTCGAGCCAGAACGCCTTGGTCATGGTATTCAGCGACTCGGGCCGGCTGAAGGTCACGTGGGCAATGTGGTCTTTTACGTCGACAGAAAAACTCTCGTAACTCGGCAACTCAGACAAGACAGCACTCCTATTGTCGTTTTCGTTAGGAAGCATACGTTAACCCGAAACGACGTGTCATGGAATTCGGTTTTGGTGCCGATACCGGCAACGGCTTAGTTGCGGGGCGGCACCACCCATTCCGGCTCATCAAACGCGCCCAGGCGGTGAATCTCCACATAGGGGGCGGCGCTCTGGATAATTTCGGCAATGCGCGGGTCCTGCTTGGCCTCCATTGCGTCCCGGGAGGCCTTGCTGTCCCAGGAGGCGATGGCAATCAGGGTGTTCGGATCACCGATCTTGCGCCGCAGCTCGGTACCGCGGGCCCCGGGCGCGCGCTGAATCAACTCGCTGGCTCGCACCCAGGCATCGGCGTATTGCTCGGCGGTGTAGCCTTCTTTGATGCGTATCTCGAAAATGTACTTCATCTCGCCCCTCCACTGGCTTACCTGACAAAGAATGGTTGCGCACCACACAGATGACTCTACACTGAGCAGTAAACAAGAGAGAATACTGGCAACAGAATTCCGTCGTACCCAACTGCTCAGGAATGCGGTGAATGTCCCGGGGAAGTACCGACGCTTTCGCAAGTGAATGCGATGCACTGATCGTTACCCAGGGCCTGGTTCCCAGCGGCTGCGTTGTTGAAACCAGCCATGCGCGCAACGACCAGGTTCGTCTCACGCTTCACAGGCTCACGTCGCCAGCCGCTCAACAGCTGTTTTCCAGCCACCAAACCCTGCCGGCAGAAGTTCATTTATTCCCCAAGACGCCCGATGATGGTGCCCACATTCACTGCAAGGGCACGGTCTCGCCCGCTGCCAACGGCAGCTTTGCGTTTTCCGGCACCGTTTTCGGCGCCCCTGCATCGGCGCGACCAACCGAGAGTTTCAGGGAATGTCGCAGCGTTCTTGCCGACACCTCGGCACTGGAGTCAATCCAGAGTCGATACCGGCAACGACTCGGTCAGTTTCTGCAGCAGCTGTTCGCACAATTTATGGCGCACGCCCTTGACGGAATTGAGGCCGACATCCAGAACAACGCTGAACTGCGTGAACTGACCCGGCTCAAGGACATGCGCTACATTTTTCAGAGTCGCGAACAGCAGATGTTTGGCGATTTCCTGGACCAGTTTGGTGCCAACCATCGGGTACTGGAGCCCGACTCAGCCTCGGCATCCGCGCAGAGCGAGCTGCACATGCTCAGTCAGGAGGTGTTCGAGGACTGGCTGGAGTTGCAAACCGTTGCCGCCAAGGCAATGGCCGTCCGCCCCCACGCGGTGTTTCTGACCAACCAGTTGCTGAACCAGTTGTTCGGGCGGGACACCCGCGACCACACCAACCCGCTGGCTCCCCGTTCACTGTGCCTGTGTCTGCAGTACATGGCGAACCGGCTCGGTATTGCAACGGCGCACCGAAACACGCTCTACGCCGCCTTCCAGAGCGCCCTTCTGAATACCTGGCCGGATGCCATGGACAGCCTGATCGCCGAGCTGCGGCAGGCCGGGCTTCACGCACTCGAGCCTGGCGAACTGCCGGCCAACTGGTCACACAGAGACAGCCCCGGTGACTCCGAAGCCAGTGCGCCCGAGACACTCACCGACGAAATGGCCTCACCCGCCTCGAACGAGGCCAGGGCGCCCGCATCGGACGCTCGGAGCCAGTCACTGTTCCGGCTGATGGGACTGGCACACGGGATGACCGATGGCGGCCCCGAATGGCACTCCACCAACCCCCAGTTGGCGCAGAGCCTTCGGTCGCACCGGGCCGAGCTTCGAGACCACCTGCGAGGCAGCGGATACGACATTGCTCAGGCAATTCGGGAACTGGCGGCGAACGACCCGGCGCTGGCCGATGCCGTCGACGAAAGCTGCATCGAAAAAGCCGATCTGGTGGACCGTTTGTTCGCCCCGCTGCAAGCGCAGGAGGAGGTTTCGGACCGATTGCGTGAACAGCTTGAACAGTTGCGGCTGCCGGTGTTCGAAAGCCTGCTGGAAACCTCCGACTTCCTCAGCGAAGAAACGCACCCGGCCAGGGAAATCGTCAACAACCTGATCCGTCTGTGCGTGGCCGAACGGGTTCCCAACCAGAAGCTGGAGGCGACCCTGTCCGCACTGATCGACGAGCTGTTGGAGGCGGCCGACCCACAACGTCTCGAGCCTCTGTCTGACAAACTCCGAAAGTTGGTGGACCGGCAACACCTGTCGTTCGAACGCAATGCAGAACGGCTGGCGAAAACGCTCGACGGCAAGCAGCGACTGGCCAGCACCCGGCGTGCGGTGCAGGCTCGCCTGAACGACCTCCTGGGGCAGAGCCAGGTTCCACAGGTCGTGCTCGACCTGCTCAACGCCGGCTGGGAACACCATCTGGTGCTGACCAGCCTGCGCGAGGGG
>JBPEXU010000130.1:0-5874 GCA_052031225.1 Marinobacter sp.
GCCGCGGCCCGTGCGGCGGACAGGTCCCAGTTGCTCTTGAACCGGCTGGTGCTGATGGGGACATCGTCGGTATGGCCTTCGACGGTCAGCTTGCCGGGCATTTCCGCCAGCACTTCCGCCATGTCCAGCAGCAGGCCCTCAAACTCCCAGGTCAGCTCGGCGGAGCCGGAGGGGAAGGAGCCCTTTTCTTCCACCCGAACCACGATCCGGCGCTGGTCCAGATCCTGGGAGACGTAGATCCGGCCGTCTTCGACCGCTTCGTCCAGTACCGACAGGATCTGCTGCATCCGCTCGTCCATGGTTTCCTGCAGCGCGGCTTCGACGGCTTCTTCGGTCGGGCTTTTCAGGGTTTCAAGTTCGGGTGCCTCGTCGGTAGTGGTCTGGCGCACCTCGTTCACCACCGTCGGCTCCGGCGGTGCCGGTGAAAACTTATCGAAAATCGGGCTGGTGCCCTTGGGGATTTCGAGTGCCGGCACCTCGCGCTGGACGCCGAACGCCTTGGACAGCTCACCGGCGATCTGCTTGAACTTCTGGGCGTCGATCTCCGAGAACGACAGCAGCAGTACGAAGAAGCACATCAGCAGCGACATGAGGTCGGCAAAGGTCACGACCCAGGCCGGGATGCCCGGTTTTTCCTCTTCCGGTAATTCGTCCATGGTCTCTAGCCGCTTGCGGTTTCGGTCTCACCCTGCTTCTCCCGATCTTTCGGGGGCAGGTAGCTGGACAGCATCTGTTCAATGATCCGGGGGTTGGTGCCTTCCTGGATGGCCACCAGGGCGTCGATGTACAGCGACTGCAGCCGGGCTTCTTCGGTCATGCGCAGGGACAGTTTGTCGGCCAGCGGGGTGGCGATCATGGTGGCGATCATGGCGCCGTACAGGGTGGTGAGCAGTGCCACCGCCATGGCCGGGCCGATGGATTTCGGGTCTTCCATGTTGGAGAGCATCTGCACCAGGCCGATCAGGGTGCCGATCATGCCCATGGCGGGCGCGACATCGGCCATGGCGGTGAACACCTTGGCGCCGGAGCGGTTGTGATCGAGGGTCATCAGGCGCTCTTTGTTGAGCAGCTGCTTGATGGTGTCGCCGGTCTGGCCGTCCACCAGCATCTGAATGCCCTGAGCCAGGTAGGGGGAGCTGACTTCACGGCCTTCCAGCCCGAGCACGCCCTGTTTGCGGGCGACATTGGCGATGTCGACCAGCTCTTCGATGCTTTCCTGAGTGTCCGGCAGTTTGAACTTGAAGGCCCGGGCCGCGACCTTGAAGGCGCCGAAAAACTGGCCGAAGCTGAATTTGGACAGCACCACCAGCAGGGTGCCGCCAAGGACAATCAGCATCGAGGCCGGGTTAATGAAAACGCTCGGGGAGGCACCCAGAATCACGGCGGATGAGATCAGCAGGATGGCGCCAACAAGGCCGATTAGGGTCGCGAAATCCACGTTCTCTCCAAAGGATGTAGCCTGACGGTGTGGCAAAGGTAGAAGGTTAGCTGTTGCGTCGGTGCTAATCAATTCCGACCGGATATCGGCCGCGCTCTGACGCCTCTGAGGCCCATTGGCGGCCGGGCCGAAGGGCTATTCCCGCTGGCCGGCCTTGAATTCGGCATAGCGCTGCAGATCCGCTTCCACCAGCTTCAGGCACAGCGCCACCACGCCGGCATCGTCCAGAAAGCCGGCGGCCAGGATGACGTCCGGAATGGCATCGAGTGGATTCAACACATACAGCAGCGCACCGGCCACTGCGGCGATGGTGCGCCAGGGAACGCGGCGGTAGTTGCCGTACCAGTAATCCCGGATCATCGACAACATCAGCCGGATGTCCTCACCGAAGCGCTTCAGGCTGCCGCTTTCGTTGACCTTGCGCTCGATCGTCTGCTGGCGTGCCAGCACGGTTTCAAGATCGCGCCGGTGTACCTTCTCGGTTTGGCTGCGGAGCTGCTCCTGCGCTTTTCGATCACTGAACAGCGTGGTCATGGCCCGTCCTCCTGCATCGCGTCACCCCGATTCTACCACTGTGCGCTTGCCAACGGCCCGTCAGGCCTGGGCGAGTTACCACCAGGCCTTGCCCCACATCTCCGGATTGGCCCAGTTGTCCGGGTTGTTCCAGGCCCGTTTGTGGTTGTAAGTGTCGAGGTTGTAGGTGTACAGCGTTAGCTCGGTGTCGTTCTGTTGGATCGTCGCATGGCGGCGAAAGCCCAGGCCAATGAAATCGGTGAAGGCCCAGTCCGGTACCGGCCCGACCAGCACGGCGATCTGCCGGGTGCCGTAGTTGCGGAGCTGGCCAAGCAGCAGGGCGGCTTCGGCGTGGGGCAGGTGTTCGAGGGTGTCGGACACCAGTGCCAGATCCATGACCTGCGCCGGAGGTAAGTCTGCATTGGGATCGGCCGGGTCCAGTTCGGTCAGGTGGCTGCCGGTGTGGTGGTCGCGCCAGTGCCGGGCCACGGTCTGGGCGGTGGTGCCGCAACAGATCAGGCTGCCCGGCTGGGCGGTGTCGAGGATGCGGGCGAGGATTTCGCTCGCCGGTGCCAGAGCGTCGGGTTCGGTCATGATAGTGGCCAGTCTGCTGCGTCAACGGTGTGCAGGCCTACGGGTTGGTCCGGGTGCCCGTCCCAGCGATCGGTAAAGGTGCCGAACGGGTCGTATTGCCGGGCCTGTTTGTCGAGGTTGAAGTGTCGCTGCCCCCGTGGGTCGGCGCCAACACCCGCCAGGTACTGCCAGTTTCCGTAGTTGCTCGCTACATCATAGTCGATGAGTTGTTCCTGAAACCAGGCGGCGCCGAAGCGCCAGTCCAGCTTCAGTTCGTTGACGAAGCAGCTGGCGACCAGCTGCCGGGCGCGATTGCTGAGATAGCCGGTGGCCCGCAGCTGATTCATCGCGGCGTTGACGATGGGGTATTCGGTGCAGCCCTGGCACCAGGCTTTGAACCGGTGGCTGTAGAACGTGACGGCCCGACGTTGGCGCTGAACGCCGTCCCGGCAGAACAGGCGGGCGCCATGGCGCAGCGCGTACCAGTAAAAGTACTCGCGCCAGAGCAATTCGAACCAGAGCCAGTAGGTCGATTCGTTGCGGGTGACGTTACGTTCGTATTCGGCGATACGCTCTGCCACTTCCCGGGCGGACAGGCAGCCGTTCGCGAGCCAGGGAGAGAACTTCGAAGAGGCGTTCCAGTCGTCAAGGGCATTGCGGGTGTCTTTGTAGCGGGCAATACCGTGCTCGGTGAACAGGTAGGTCTGCAGCCGGGCCAGGCCCTGATCTTCGCCCCCGATGAAGCCGGCTGTTCGGGCCAACTCCGGGATCGCCGGGCAGTCGCCCCGGTTGTCGTCGGCAACATCGGGCGGGGGCGGCAGAGCCCCGGGGGTGCGGATGCGCAGGCCCTCGCTGTAGCCCAGGCACGCCCGTTCCACCTGCTTGCGAAACTGAGAGAAGGTGGCTGGTAAATCGCTCAGCGCCATGGGTAGGGCGCTTTCGGTATACAGTCCCAGAGTTTCGAATTGCTGGAACAGGGTGTCTGGCAGCCGGGTAAGCAGGGTTTGCCATTGATGGGCTTCCTCGGTGCCCGGCAGGCGTGATCGAATCACCCGTTGCAGCCGATGGCTTCGGACCAGTTCAGGGATGACCGTTTCCGGTTCGCCATAGGCGATGTGCAGGCGCTGGCCCAGGGGCCGGAGCCGGCGCTCCAGCGCCATCAAACTCTGCCACAGAAACCGCCAGCGATGCGCTCCAAGTGCCTTGCACTGGTGCGGGCCGGGGGCGAACCAGCGGGGCTCCACCACAAACAGGCACAGCAGAAGATCGGATTTTGCCGCAGCCAACAGGGCGGCGTTGTCGTGCAGCCGCAGATCCCGGGTAAACCAGTACAGCGTGCGCAAGGGCGATGGTCCTCTCAGTGATGATGGTGGTGCCAGTAGTTACGTTGCCGGACCGTCCGTCGGTTCAGCGATCGGTCAGCTTAAATTCGATGCGCCGGTTTTTTTGCAGCGCCTCGGGTGAGCTGCCCTCGGCCACCGGGAAGAATTCGCCGAAACCGGCGGCGGCCATTCGCCGCTGCGGGATGCCCTGGTCCGCCAGGTAGCGAACCACCGCCACCGCCCGGGCGGTGGACAGTTCCCAGTTGGACGGGAAGCGCGGGGTGTTGATGGGTACGATGTCGGTGTGGCCATCGACGCGCAGAATCCACTCCACATCCGCCGGAATCCGGGCCGCGACGTCCAGCAGCACGGTTGCCAGCTTGTCCAGCTCGGCCCGTCCGTCCGGCCCCAGCTCGGCCGAGCCCGAGGCGAACAGCAGTTCCGAGGGCAGCAGGAAGCGGTCGCCGACCACCCGGATGTTGTCGTTGTCGGCCAGGATGTCCCGAAGCCGGGCGAAAAACTCCGATTGGTATTGTTGCAACCGGTTCACCCGTTCCGCCAGCAACAGGTTCAGGCGCTGGCTGACCTTGTCCAGCTCGGCCTGTTTCTCGGCGGTGAGGGATTCCTGCAATTCCAGCGCCGAAGCAATGGTTTCCAGCTGGGCCTGAAGCGAGGCGATCTGGTTGCTCAGGCGCAGGATCATCGCCTGCTGCCGGTCCGAGAGCTCGGCCTTGTCTGCCAGCGAGGTTTCCAGCCGCGCCAGCTGCTCGCTCTGCCCGTCCAGGGTGGCGGTCTGTTGTTTCAGTTGTTCGCGGGCGTTGTCCAGCTCCGTGGCCAGGGCGTCGTTGGTGGCCAGGCTGGCGCTGTAATCGTCCTGCAGGGTCGCCATCTGCCGTTCCAGCGCGGCGCTGCGGTCCTGCTCCAGACCCAGCAATTGCGACAGTTCGGTGAGCTGAGCCCGCAGCCGGGCCAGCTGGGTGTCCCGGTCGGACAGGGTCTGCGACAGGTAGAGCTGGCTGACCACGTATACCAGCAGCATAAAGATCACCAGCATGAGCAGCGCCGACAGCGCATCGACGTACCCCGGCCAGATGTTGGTGCCGGCGCGGCCCCGGCGCACGGACCCCATCATGACGGCTGGCGCTCGTCATCGAGTCGATCCACCAGGTTGGTGACCCCGGTCAGCCACTCCTCAAGGCCGTCGTAAAACCGGTTCTGGGCATGGCTGGCCTGGATGTCGAGAAAACCCAGGATCAGGGAGCCACCGAGCCCGAGCAGGGAGGAACTGAATGCCGTGCCCATGCCCTCCAGCGGTGCCAGCAGGCCCGCCTGCAGCTCAGCAAAGACCTTGCCGAAGTCCTGCTGGCTCATGTCCAGCCCGGTGATGACCTCGCCCACCGCGTTGATGGTGCCAAGCAGCCCCCAGAAGGTGCCGAGCAGGCCCAGAAACACCAGCAGGCTGATGAAGTAACGGGTGATTTCCCGCTGTTCGTCCATCCGGGAGTGGATGCCGTCGAGCACAGTGCGCAGCGACAGCGTCGACAGGGTAAAACGGTCGCGTTTGGCGTCCTCGCCCAGTTGCCGGGCCAGCGGTTTCAGCAATCTTGGCTCCTGCAGCACCGACAGGCCGGACTGGCCGGTGCGGAACTGGGCGATCCAGCGTAACTCCGGAAACAGGCTGTAGACCTGACGGTAAGTCATGGCGATGCCGACGATCAGGACGCCGACAATCAGCAGGTTAAAGACCCAGTTCGCCATGAAGGCGGCGATCAGGGGGCGGTGGATCAGCAGGCCAACCACGACCACCACGGCCAGGAACAGGGTCATCCAGAACAGGGTGTGCTTGGGATTGAACATGACAGGGCCAACGTGTGTAGGGGCTTTCCCAAAACGTTAGCACAGAGTCAGCGGGTACGACGGCGGGGCGGCGGAAATGGTTGGGCGCGCCCGGCCACAGGGGCACGCCCGGGCGTGGCTCAGGCCTCCTGGAGTGCCTGCACCACCGCCTTGGCGGCGCCTTCGGAGGAC
>JBPEXU010000131.1:0-3583 GCA_052031225.1 Marinobacter sp.
TAACTGTTGCAGCTGGGCGATCTGCTGCTCGACATCGGCCAGCTTCTGTTCGAACACTTCCCGAACCATGGGGCAGGGCGAGTGGTGATCGTCCGCCTGATCCAGGATGGCGCGGATCTCCGGCAACGAGAACCCCAGCTGCCGGGCTTTGCGGGCAAAGCGCAGGCGCCGCAGATCCTCGGCGCCAAAATGCTGATAGTTGTTGTCCGGGTTCCGGCCGGGGTTCAACAGCCCCTCGCGGGTGTAGAAACGCACGGTGTCGGGGCTGACCCCGGCCGCCGTGGCGATGTCTTTGACTCTCATCTCATCAGACCGGATGTCAGGTTGCGATACGCCGGTGTCGGTTTCACCGGCCCGGTTTTGAGCATAGCCTAAAACCTATGAGTTACTCATAGGTCAAGCGGGGAGCACCGGCAGACTCGAAGATCGGCCGGTCAGCTGCCTTTGGCGCGCAGGAAGGTGCCGCAGTTGCGGCATTGGTCGGGCGCCATCAGCTTGGCTTGCCAGCCAATCTTGCGATCGCAGGCCGGGCATTTGAGTCGGAGCTGGAGGATTACGATGGGCAGGATAAGCAGGGCGATGAGAACGCCCAAGGGGCTCCAGCTGTCGGCGCTGGACAGCCCCAACTGGCTGCTGAACACCAGCAGTACGGTCAGGGCGACGAATGCGACGATGAAATAATTCCGGTTCCAGCGCTCCCAGCGCCTTAGCCGTGCGTCCTGTTCGGGGGTCAGGTATTTCGCGGTCATAGGGTTATGCCGTCTGAACATTTTTGCCCATGATGGCGGGGTCCCGGGCGAATTACAATCCGCTGCTCTCGGGCAGGTCGGCGCGCAGGCGACCTTCGGCCAGCGCCTGTTCCAGTTCGCTGGCGGGGATCGGGCGGCTGATCAGGTAGCCCTGGGCCAGATTGCAGCGATGGTTGCGCAAAAAGTGCAGCTGCGCCTCGGTTTCCACCCCTTCGGCGAGCACCTGGATGCCCAGGTTGTGGGCCAGATTGATCACCGCCCGGGTGATGATGGCGTCGTCGTGGCGTTCGGTGACGTGGGTGATGAACGAACGGTCGATTTTCAGCAGATCGACCGGGAAATTCCGCAGGTAACTCAGGGACGAATAGCCGACCCCGAAGTCGTCCACCGCCAGATGGACACCGAGCTGATGCAGTCGTGCCATCTGGTTGCGGTTGTGCTGGATGTTCTGGATGAAAATCTCTTCGGTCAGCTCCAGCTCCAGCCGGTTGGCGGGTACGTTCTCGGCCGTCAGGGCTGCCCGGATGTCGTCCACCAGGCCTTCGTCGTCCAGCTCCCGGCCGGACAGATTCACGGCAATGCGCAGGTGTTCGCAGGCGCTGCCTTTCCAGTTCGTGAGCTGGCGACAGGCGGCCTTGACCACCCAGCGACCGATCTCGGAAATACGCCCGTTCTCCTCGGCCAGCGGAATGAACTCGGCCGGCGGCAGCAGGCCACGCCGGGGGTGCTGCCAGCGGATCAGCGCCTCGACGCTGCGGATCTCACCGGTTTCCAGGTCCAGCTGTGGCTGGTAGTGCAGGACAAACTCGTCGTTGGCCAGGGCCTGGTTCAGATCTTTGTCGAGCTCCAGGCGTTTGACCTCCCGCTCCTGCATGCCTTCGGTGTAAAACTGGTAGGTGTTTCGGCCCTGTTCCTTGGCACGGTACAAAGCCACATCGGCGTTGCGCAGCAGGGTATCGGCGTCCAGTCCGCTCTGGGGATAGACCGCGACACCGAGGGTCGCGGTGATGCTGTGGCGCTCACCCTGAACCTCGAACGGCGTGGCGAAGCACTGCTTGATTTGCCCCAGCAGGTTAATCACATCGTCAATATCGTCCAGCTGCTGCTGGCAGATCATGAACTCGTCGCCGCCGGCGTAGGCGACCAGCACGCTTTCGTCGCTGAGCTGGTTGAGCCGGCTGGAGACCTTGATCAGCAGTTCGTCACCGAACTGGTGTCCGAGCGAGTCGTTGAGCATCTGAAACCGGTCCAGATCCATGGTGATCAGGGCGACCTGCTTCATCTGGCGGTCGGCGATGCTGAGCGTGTGCGCCAGGTCCTCCATGAAAAACCGGCGGTTGGCCAGCCCGGTCAGGGTGTCGGTGGATTCCAGCCGCGCCAGATCCTGTTGGATGGCCTGACGCTGATCGATTTCCTTTTCCAGCTCCTTGCGGGTCTTGAGCAGGTCCTGGTTGCGTTTGAGGACCACCTGCGCCATCAGGCCGGTGAGGCTGATCAGCAGGCCCAGAGCGACCAGCACGATGACGGTAATCCAGGGCCACTGACTGCGTTTTTCCTCGACCCAGTCGCGGGTCGGTATTGCCGTCAGCGACCAGTTCAGCCGTGGCAAGTCGACCGTTGCGGTGTGACGAAAGCCGGTCGCGGTCGGCGTATCCGGGTTGAGCACGTAGCGAACCTCGTCGGATTCCAGGATCTCGATTCGGAAAGAATCGAGCACGCGGTTTTTCAGCAGTTGCTCGGTCAACACCTGCATTCGGAACACCCCGGCGATGAAACCGTTGTTGTCCGCACCGGTGCCGACCGGCGCGTAGATAACCAGCCCGGTGCCCCCCTGTTTCAATTCGACAATGCCGGACAGGTCGTAATGGCCATGGGTTCGGGCCGCCTCCAGCGCCTGACGCCGTGCTTCCGAGAACGCGACGTTGAATCCGATCACGTCCTCATTGCCCGCCACCGGTTCCAGCCAGCGGATCACGAAATCCCGATCGATCCACTCCAGCGCCTGGTACACCCCAAAGTCGGAGAGATAGTTCACCACGTCCTTGCGCCACAAGGCTTCGGTCATCGCCGGGCTGGCTTCCATGCGGGCCGCCATCCGGCTGACCGCCAGGGTATGAATGGTGAATTCGCGTTCGAGGTGTGCGGCCAGAGCGCGCGTCTCGTTCTCCAGCTGGGACTGGATCTGTTGGCGGTCCTGATGCGCCCGGGTCAGGTGCAGGCCGACCGCCAGGGCCACGAAGACGATCAGGATCAGGATCGGAAGCGCGGGGCTCAGCAGTGCGCGGGCAAGTGCTCTTGTCGGTGCCGGAGATTGCACTGATTACTCCGCTGTTGTCAGGGACATTGCGGAGTTATCGGCAGGCCGGCAGGTAAAATTAGGCATTTTGTGCAAGGTTCTGTGTCAGTTCGTTAATGCGTCCTTGCAGCGAAATTCCATGGGCACCGTCGGGCAAACCGGCTCGGATTTCCCGACGCGGCCCGCTCTCGGATGCCGGCTGAGCGAGATCGACGGTAGCTGGTGAGACGGACTGCTTATGGGCATCCAGCAGAATCTCGACCCGGGGCGCCAGTTTCCGGGCCGGATGGCTGGCCACCACCAGCGCCACTTCGCCGGTATTCAGTTCCACCAGACTGCCCGGTGGGTAAACGCCAATCATCCGGATAAAGGCTTCGACCATGGTGGCGTCGAATTGTTGCCCCCGGTTTTTGTAAAGAATACGGATCGCCTCGTGAGTTGGCTGGCCATCCCGGTAGCAACGATCGCTGGTAATGGCATCGAAGGCGTCAACGATGGCGATCAGCCGGGCAAACCGGCTGATCTGCCAGTCCGGCAG
>JBPEXU010000132.1:0-2351 GCA_052031225.1 Marinobacter sp.
TCATGGATGCGGCGGCGGTCTTTGCTGATTCAGGCTTTCCGGTGTTTCGGGAGGCCTGGCAGGCCCGGGATATGTTCGCGGGTCGGCCATTGAGAGCGCATGGTGGCGGACTCGAGGGGGTCGGTGCCGGTGTCGATGATGCCGGCAATTACCTGCTGCAGACACCGGCGGGCACGGTGCCGGTCCGGGCAGGCGAAATCAGCTTGCGGGTACAGTCATGAGGTTGCTGATCGATGCGGGCAATACCCGCCTGAAGTGGCGATTGGCGACTCGTCACGAGACGGTCGCCGACGGCGTGGGGATCCTCGACGCGGACGATCCGCTCAGTGGCTTTCCGGTTCAGGACGGGCGGGTAATGCGGGTTGCGGTCTCCGCCGTGGCCGCCGAAGAGCGGAGATTGCAGCTGGTTCGTTATCTGGAAGGGCGTTTTGGTGTGCCGGTGGTCTGTCACTGGGCCGAGTCGGAACGAGGCGGTCTGGTCAATGCCTATGCTGACGTTGGCAGGATGGGGGCGGATCGTTGGCACGCCATGTACGGGGCCTGGCTCAACCACCGAACCGGATTCGCGGTTGTCGACGCCGGCAGCGCCATCACAGTGGACTATGTCGATGACCAGGGTCGGCACCTGGGCGGCTACATACTGCCCGGCCGGGGTATGATGTTGCGGAGCCTGCAGAGTGACGCTGCCCGCATTGGTTTCGAGCCCGAGCGCTGCCTGGATACCGCGCCCGGTCGCTCGACCGCCGAGTGTGTCAATCATGGGCTTGCTTGGCTATGTTCCGCGTTGGCTAACCGGGTCGAGGCCGACTGCCGTCGTTTCGGGCTTGCCGAGGTGCTGGTAACCGGGGGCGATGCCGAGTGGCTGATGGGAGTTGGGCTGGTTGGGATTCATGCCCCGGATCTGGTCATCGAAGGGCTTGCGGCGATCGATGCGTCGGAGTTGGCGCTGTGAAGTGGCTGGCGTTTGTGTTGCTTTGTATCAATGGCGCGGTTTGGTATGTCGCCGGGGCCATGCAGGCGCCTCTGAGATCGACCGACAACGCCGTGGGGACTTTGCCGCGTGTGGCAAGTCTCAAAGACCTGCCCGGCGATGCGGGGACAAGCACGATATCCGACTCGACCCCATTGGCGTTGCCGCGTGCCGAAGCGCCTGCCGTCGCCAACGAGCCGAGGTCCGAGATTGAGCCGGCGGTTGTCTCCGATGACGCTGTGACTGTTCCTGAGCCCGAGACGGCGCCCGAGCGTGCCGTGGTCTCGGAAACCGAATCCATTGCAGCCCAGTGCGCCCGGATCGGCTGGTTTGAGAATCGGGAAGCGGCAAATGTGGTGCTGGCGGCGGTTGCGCCTCCACCGTCTGTCAGCCACCGAATCGAAAGTGTCGAGCGGGAGCGGCCGCCCCTGAACTGGGTGATCATTCCGCCCCAACCCCGGGAAGCGGCTTTGCGCCAGTTTCGCGCTATTCAGCGTCAGGGCGTTGATTCCTATCTGGTGACCCGGGGCGAATATCGAAACGCGATATCGTTGGGGTTGTTTGAGTCCAGAGAGGCCGCTCTGTCCGTTTTGGAAGAAAAAAAACGTCAGAATCTCAATGTGGTACTGGCGAAGTTCACCCGAAATCAGATAAGCTACGCGCTCGTTTTTGAGGCAGGGCCAGACGCAGTGGATGAAGTGGTCCAGGCGGTCAAAACGGAATTCGGCAGCAATTTCGATTTCATCGAAATCAACCCTTGCGAAGGTGTTGCAACCGCCGAAAAAAATCCGTAGTATACCGCCCTCGCTGACGAGGCGAATGTGAGCTGGCGTAGCTCAGTTGGTAGAGCAGCTGACTTGTAATCAGCAGGTCGGGGGTTCGATTCCGTCCGCCAGCTCCACTTTAAGTTTTTGAGCAGATTCGTGGGAAGCGAATTTGTACGGGAGGGGTTCCCGAGTGGCCAAAGGGATCAGACTGTAAATCTGACGGCATCGCCTTCGCAGGTTCGAATCCTGCCCCCTCCACCACTAATTGCTCGCGGGCATCGTATAGTGGCTATTACCTCAGCCTTCCAAGCTGATGACGCGGGTTCGATTCCCGCTGCCCGCTCCAATTTGGTTTTAATGCTCATGTAGCTCAGTCGGTAGAGCACACCCTTGGTAAGGGTGAGGTCGGCGGTTCAAATCCGCCCATGAGCTCCACTTTTTTATCCGGTCAACGTTACGGTCCTGGTTGATTAGGGAGATTGGTCGAATGTCCAAAGAAAAATTTGAGCGTAGTAAACCGCACTTGAACGTAGGCACCATTGGTCACGTTGACCATGGTAAGACCACTCTGACCGCTGCCCTGACTCGTGTGTGCCACGAAGTTTGGGGAACCG
>JBPEXU010000133.1:0-4264 GCA_052031225.1 Marinobacter sp.
CTGGTTCAGCGCAGCCTGGAGCCGTGTAAGGTGGCTTTGAAGGACGCCGGTATGAGCGCCAGCGAAATCGACGAGGTCATCCTGGTTGGTGGTCAGACCCGTATGCCGCTGGTTCAGCAGAAGGTGAAGGAGTTCTTCGGCAAAGAGCCGCGCAAGGACGTCAACCCGGACGAAGCCGTGGCCATGGGTGCGGCCATTCAGGCGGCGGTGCTGTCTGGCGACGTGAAAGACGTGCTGCTGCTGGATGTGACTCCGCTGACTCTGGGCATTGAAACCATGGGTGGCGTGGCCACACCGCTGATCGAGAAGAACACCACCATCCCGACCAAGAAGTCGCAGATCTTCTCCACTGCGGAAGACAACCAGACCGCCGTGACCATCCACGTGGTTCAGGGTGAGCGCAAGCAGGCGTCCCAGAACAAGTCGCTGGGCCGCTTTGACCTGGCCGACATTCCGCCGGCGCCGCGCGGTGTGCCGCAGATTGAGGTGACGTTCGATATCGACGCCAACGGCATTCTGAACGTGTCCGCGAAGGACAAGGCGACTGGCAAGGAACAGTCCATCGTCATCAAGGCCTCTTCTGGTCTGAACGATGATGAAATCGAAAAGATGGTGCGGGACGCCGAGGCGAACGCCGAGGAAGATCGCAAGTTCGAGGAGCTGGTGCAGGCCCGGAACCAGGGCGATGCCATGGTGCATGCCGTGCGCAAGACCCTGAAGGACGCGGGTGACAAGGTCAGCGACAGCGAGAAGGAGTCCATTGAGGCCGCGATCAAGGATCTCGAGGAAGCACTGGAAGGTTCCGACAAGGAAGCCATTGAGGCCAAGACCCAGAAGCTGACCGAAGTGTCTTCCGAGCTGGCCCAGAAGATGTACGCGGAGCAGGCCGAACAGGCCCAGCAGGCGGGCGGGCAGGACAGCGCCCAGTCCCAGACTGCTGACGATGCCGTCGACGCCGAGTTCGAAGAAGTCAAAGACGACGACAAGAAGTAATTCCGACGTACATCAGGCAGTTGGAAAACGCGGGGGAATCCCCGCGTTTTCCGCGTTATACCAACAGGGTTTTACAGCATGGCCAAGCGCGATTATTACGAAGTTCTCGGCATTTCCCGGGACGCGGATGAGAAAGAGATCAAGCGGGCGTATCGCAAGCTTGCGATGAAATACCATCCGGACCGCAACCCGGACGACAAAGACGCCGAGAATAAATTCAAGGAGGCCAGCGAAGCCTACGAGGTATTGGCGGACGCCAACAAGCGGGCGGCTTACGATCAGTTCGGGCACGCCGGCGTTGACGGCCAGGCCGGTGGCGGCTTTGGTGGCGGCGGTGCCAGTTTCTCCGACATCTTTGGCGATGTGTTTGGGGACATCTTCGGCGGTGGCGGCCGCGGTCGCAACACCCGTGGCTCGGATCTGCGTTACACCCTGGAGCTGGATCTGGAAGAGGCGGTCAAGGGGAAGACCGTCAAGATCACCATCCCTGGTCACAAAGAATGCGAAGCCTGTGATGGCAGTGGTGCCGAAAAGGGCTCGGGGGTGGAAACCTGCGGTACCTGTCGGGGCGTTGGTCAGGTGCGGATGCAGCAGGGCTTTTTTGCGGTCCAGCAGACCTGTCCGACCTGCCGAGGCTCTGGCCAGATCATTAAGAATCCGTGCAAGGTCTGCCATGGCCAGGGCCGTGTGCGGGAAGAGAAAACCCTGTCGGTCAAGGTGCCGCCAGGGGTCGATACCGGCGACCGTATTCGTCTGGCCGGTGAGGGTGAAATGGGGGTTGACGGTGGTCCGCCCGGGGATCTGTACGTTCAGATCTCGGTCCGCGAACATGCGATCTTCACCCGTGACGGCCGCAACCTCTATTGCGAGGTGCCCATCAGCATCGTCGATGCCGCGTTGGGTGGCGAGCTGGAAGTGCCGACACTCGATGGCCGCGTTAAGTTGAAGATTCCGCCCGAGACCCAGACCGGCAAATTGTTCCGGCTGCGCAACAAGGGGGTCAGCCCGGTCCGGGGTGGTCCGGCCGGTGACCTGCTGTGCCGGGTGATCGTGGAAACGCCGGTCAACCTGACCAAGCGCCAGAAGGAATTGCTCGAAGAGTTCCAGAAAACACTGGACGGGAGCAACGGGACTCACCATGCTCCCAAAAAAACGTCCTGGTTCGAGGGCGTGAAAAACTTCTTCGACGAAATGAAATTCTGACGGCTGGCAGTTAAGGAACGCAACATGAGGGTAGCAATCATCGGCGCCGCCGGGCGCATGGGTAAGGTGCTGATTGAAGCGGTGGACGGTACCGAAGGGCTGGAGCTGGGGGCGGCGATTGTCGAGCCGGGCAGCAGTCTGATCGGTGCCGACGCGGGTGAGTTGTCGGGCATCGGTAAATCCGGTGTCAAGCTGGTGGGCAGTCTGGCCGATGCCCGGGACGACTTCGACGTGTTGATCGACTTCACCTTTCCGGACCTGACTCTGGAAAATGCCGAGTTCTGCAAGGCCAACGGCAAGCGTCTGGTGGTGGGTACCACCGGCATGACCGACGCCGAAAAAGAGCAGCTGGCGCTGGTGGCCGAGTCGGTGCCGGTGGTCTTTGCGCCCAACATGAGTGTTGGTGTCAATGTGGTGCTCAACCTGTTGCGAACCGCCGCGGCGACTCTGGGTGATGATTACGATGTTGAAATCATCGAGGCCCACCACCGTCACAAGAAGGACGCACCGTCCGGCACCGCGCTGCGGATGGGCGAGGTGGTTGCCGAGGCCCTCGGCCGGAACCTCAAGGAGTGCGCCGTCTACGGTCGGGAAGGGTTCACCGGCGAACGCACGCGCCAGGAAATCGGGTTTGAAACCATTCGCGCCGGGGATGTGGTTGGTGATCATACGGTGCTGTTTGCCACCGAAGGGGAGCGCATCGAGATCACCCACAAGGCCAGCAGCCGGATGACCTTTGCCAAGGGGGCGATGCGGGCGGCGCTGTGGCTGCAGGACAAGCCGGCCGGGTTGTACGACATGCAGGACGTCCTGGACCTCAAATAAGCTGGGATACGCATGGACAGTCGGCGCCACATTTTTTACAATGAGGCGATTTAACTGCACCAAGCGTAGCTTTTAGAAGCTTTTAAGAAAGAGTTATATGAAAAGCGGGACGGAGTTGTTACTCCCTCTCGCTTTTTTGCGACCTGAATTTGCGCTTGCGTTCCTGTTCGTGACGAACTTGTCCGCCACTCGATGAGGATACAAGCCTTGAGCACACCAGCCATCCTTGCACTTGCAGACGGAAGCCTCTTCTACGGTACCGCCATTGGCGCCGACGGAGAAACCAGCGGTGAGGTGGTGTTCAACACCGCCATGACCGGCTATCAGGAAATCCTGACCGATCCGTCCTATTCCCGCCAGATCGTTACCCTGACCTACCCGCACATTGGCAACACCGGTGTGAACGAAGAGGACGTTGAGTCCGACCGCATCCAGGCCGCTGGTCTGATCATCCGCGATCTGCCGCTGCTGGCCAGTAACTGGCGCAGCCAGGGCCGCCTCGACGATTATCTGCGGAGCAACAACATCGTCGGTATCGCCGACATCGACACCCGGCGTCTGACCCGTATTCTGCGGGACAAAGGTTCCCAGAACGGCGCCATCGTCGCGGGTGCTGGCGCCACCGCCGAGCGTGCTTTGGAGCTGGCCAAGGCGTTCCCCGGGCTCAAGGGTATGGACCTGGCCAAGGAAGTGACGTGCGATAAGGTCTGGCAGTGGCAGCAGACCGAGTGGGATCTGGAGACCGGCTACGGCGAGCGCGCCGATGCCCGTTTCAAGGTGGTGGCCTGGGATTACGGCGTCAAGTTCAACATCCTGCGCATGCTCGCCTCCCGCGGTTGCGACATTACCGTGGTACCGGCCCAGACGCCGGCTTCCGAGGTGCTGGCGATGAATCCGGACGGGGTGTTTTTGTCGAACGGTCCGGGTGACCCCGAGCCCTGCGACTACGCAATCCAGGCCATTCAGGAGGTGCTGGAGACGGAGATTCCGGTCTTCGGTATTTGTCTTGGTCACCAGCTTCTGGCCCTGGCCAGCGGTGCCAAGACCATGAAGATGGGGCATGGCCACCACGGTGCCAACCACCCGGTGCAGAACCTGGACGATGGCACCGTTATGATCACCAGCCAGAATCACGGCTTTGCCGTCGATGAGCGCTCGTTGCCAGACAACCTGAAAGCCACGCACAAATCCCTGTTCGATGGCACGCTGCAGGGCATCCGCCGGACCGACAAGCCGGCCTTCA
>JBPEXU010000134.1:0-3362 GCA_052031225.1 Marinobacter sp.
GGATGGCTGAGGGGGCCTGCGCCCACACTGATAAACGCGACCTTGGTCCCGTGGCGTTTCGCCAGCAGAGTCCACTTGAGCAGGGTGTAGGGGAAACCCCAGGGGCCGCCAAAATTGTCCAGAAACTGATTTGAGCCAGTGACCAGCAATATATCCATCCCACGGAGGTAGTCACTGGCATGCGTCAGGAAACGTCGTTCCTGAGCAGCTTTCGAGGACAGGTCCAGAGCATTGGCCAGTGCCCTGAACCCGATACCGAGAACCGGCAGGGTTTTCAGGCGCGCTTTCCAGGAGACAGGTGCGCCGGAGGTGTCTGGCGGGGGCTCCTTGGTGGCGGCAGGGGGTGTCTTTTCGGGAACGCTCGCCGCAATCGGGCCCCTGGGCTCAAAAAAGTCGGACCGGTACCGGATAGGAAAGGCATCCACACCGTGACGGGCCTGGCTGTCGAAAGGATCGATCGACAGGCAAACGATGTCGGCATCGGGCAGGCGCTGGCGAAGATTGCGAATCACCGCCTCAATGATCGATTCATCACCCAGGTTCTGGTTGCCGTAGTGTCCCAAGATCCCAATTCGGATGCGCTTCCGCGCATCCTCGGCGGCAATAGGCACTGACTCAGATTCCATGTCGATTGTGCTCTCTGTCAATGTGTGCCAACGATCAGTTTGCGACTGTAGAAACCTTCAGCAATCGCCGCGGGGGCGTTGCACTCCATGCCGCGAATGCGCATCAGGCTCCAGAACAGATCCTTGCTGAACCAGGCTTTTGCAGACTGGGATGGATAGGCGCTGTGGAGGTGTTCTATTTTCTGTTCGCCGAGCTCACGAGACAGCGGAACGAATAGGTTCGGCTGGCCAAGGTCACCATCCCACTTAGGGATTTCGTATTCAAGAATCAGATGATTCCTGAATGTGTTCCAGGTGAGTTCGGAAACCAGCCGATGATCCTGATGAAGATCATGCCGGTAGTGGGTAAATATAAGATCGGGGGGCGCCAGTTCCTGCTTCAGTGCCTCAAACGTTTCCTTGAGCCGGACATGCTCCGTGGGCAGAAAGCCGTCCCGAAAGTCGTGTATCCGGACGTCAGTGGCGTGCGCGCCGTCGGTAAACAGCTCTGCACCCATTTTCGCTTCACTCCGGCGCAGTGCGTTGGAAGCAAAAACGACCCAGGTCACGGTCACCGGTCGAGAGCTCTTAAGCAGTGACAGCAGGGTTCCCCCGCAACCAATCTCGATGTCATCACAGTGGGCACCCAGGCAAAGCACATTCAAGGGCGAGCCGGGCGGGCCGAACAGCGCTTGCAGCATCGGTCAGACCCTCTCACGCCAGACCTGCCACGGGCATTCGCCGGTGGCTTGCAGCTCATCAAACGCTTGCTTGTCCTTGAATGTGTCCATGCACTTCCAAAAACCATCGTACCGGTAAGCGATCAGCTGATTCTCTTTGATGAGTCGTTCGAAGGGCTCATGGACCAGTTCTTCGCCTTCACCGATGTAGTCAAAGATCTTCTTCTTGAAAATGAAGAAACCACCGTTAACGGTGAGCCCCGTATTGGTCGTGTCCTGAATGCTGTTTACGGTACCGTCGTCGTTCAGGCGGACGTAATGGAAGGATTGTTGGGGTTGAACACACAAGAAGCAGGCGGTTTTATCGGACTCCTTGAAGAACCGGAGCATGTCGTCTAGGGGAACATCTGACAGCCCATCGGCGTAGTTCGCCATAAACAGGTCGTCCGGGCCAAGTGAATCCAGGTACTTCTCGACAGCTTTCAGGCGCATACCGATATTGGATTTGAGCCCGGTGTCGGCGAAGGTGATTTTCCAGTCGTGGATATCGGTTTTGGTCAGGTGGGCCTGACCGCCTTCCAGAACGAAATCGTTGGTCAGACACTCGTCGTACTTGAGGAAATAGTCTTTAATCACGTGGGCGTTGTGCCCAAGGCACAAAATAAAATCTTTGTGTCCGTGATGGGCGTAAAACTTCATAAGGTTCCAGACAATGGGCCGATGCCCAATCGGCACCATGGGCTTTGGAATGCTGTCCGAAAACTCCCGCAGGCGCATTCCCAGGCCGCCACAGAACAGAACTACTTTCATCAGGGAACTCCTTCTCCGTTACTGATTGGAGGAAAACGTCCGGATCATCTCCTCGCGAAGCTGATCGATCTGCCGGCCCGGCGGCAGTTCCACGTCGTCGTAGGTAAGGGGCGTGTCGATGGCGACATTGCGCTTCATAACGCAGTTTTGTGCGACCCCCATCGGCAGCAGATTTTCCCGGCGCGCCGTCTCGAAGTTCTCAATGAGTGCGTAATTGGTGAATCCGCCAATGCCGTCCAGGGTCTCGCCTTCACGCAGGTCTCGTTTGGCAATGGCGACGGCATCGCAATATGGGCGGTCTTTGGGGGTCACGGCCGCGTCGTTACAGAGAACGCCCCGGCATACGGTAATGGGTATTTCCAGTTGAGGCAGGTGGAACGGGGTATAGAACACGTAGAACGGACCGTTACCCATCTTCAGGTAACGCAGATAGTCCTGTTTCATCGGATGATCGGTATAGCCAATCACGAAGGCACCGGTGCAGGGCGCGGCACCGAGGAGAAAGTCGACGATCCCTCGCCCGGGCTTGAACGCATCTTCCGGAAAGTGCTCCAGACAGGTCCGGACATCGTCGCAAGCGGGTCCGTACATGCCCCGCTTGCCAACGCCGAAGCCAAGCGCATTGGCCGTGACTGTCAGCTCCATGGACAGCTTGGTGCCGTCGACAAAGGAGGTCATCATGTGCGGCTTCTGGTTATTCGCCTCGGCAAAGGCTTTTTGAGTTTCGGGTGTGCGATGAACGTCGTAAAAGCCTTTCAGATTGCCTGCGCCGACGACTTCCAGGCCCATGGTCCGGATGTGCCGGGCCAGGTTGGACGCAACGCCGGGCTCATCGCCGTCGGAATTGGAGTAGATTACGCCTACTTGGTCCGCGTAATGCTTCATCAGGGGGCCGACGGTGGCGTCCATCTCGCAGTTCAGCGCAAACGTATGCTTGCCGGCTTTAATGGCCCTGAGCACGACGTCGGCGCCATACTCCACCTCTCCGGTCGTTTCGAGCACCGCCTCGATCTGGTCCGACTGAAACGCAAGCTCCGGATCGTCGGTAATGGCGATTTTACGATGACGAATGGCGTCATTCAGTTCAGTGGTATTGCTGACACTGAGGACGTCCGTCGCGCCGGCCAGAGCGAGAATGTCCCGGGCGTGCTGTGGCGTCCGGTTGACGACCACCGCCAGGTGAATGGCCGGAAACGAACTCAGGATCTGAGAGGCGATGTGCTTGGCGCTGTATCCCGCACCGATCATGGCCAGTTTTATCGGCCGG
>JBPEXU010000135.1:0-2014 GCA_052031225.1 Marinobacter sp.
GCCTCGACCGTGGTGACGGAGTGGAAATCTGGTTTGCCCGCGATACCCGCTTCGGCACCCCCAAGGCCAATCTTTTCCTGAGCCTGCGCACCCCGGCGGCCCGGGTCAGCGCCCGAAGTGCTGTGCTGACCCAGCTCTTGGTCGACGCCGTCAACACCAACCTGAACGCCTGGGCCTACTCGGCGCGGCTTGCGGGGCTCGACTACAGCGTCTACCCGCATCTGCGGGGCATCACGGTTCGGGTCGGTGGCTACAGCGACAAGCTGCATACCCTGCTCAACCGGATTCTGCTCCAGCTTGCCCAGCCGGACCTGACCGAGCAGCGATTCGGTATCGCCCGGCAAAACCTGATCGACAGCCTGATGAACCGGGCCAAAAACCGGCCCGTCGAACAGACCGCCGAGTTTATCCAGACCGCCCTGCTGGAGGGCGCGTGGAGTACCGAGGAAAAACTGACGGCGGCGCGCCAGGTGACGCTGGACGAACTGCGCTCGTTCGCCCAGAACCTTTTTACCGAGGTGGACCCGGTGATGCTCGCCCATGGCAACCTGACCGAAGCCTCGGCCCTGAACCTGGCGCAACAGGCCAGCGCCCTTGTGCTCGGCAACAGCCGGTTCACCTCGGTGCCCCGCAGCCACGTCCGCCAGCTCCCCGCGGGCGAAACGGTGGTCTCGCTGGATGTCGATCATCCGGATACCGGCTACACCCTGTACCTTCAGGGCCTGAACCGCAGCGACGACGAACGAGCGCGTTTCCGCCTGCTGACCCAGATTCTCAGCAGCCCGTTCTACGAAGACATCCGCACTCGCCGGCAGTTGGGCTACATCGTCTACGCGACACCGTTCGAAATGCTGGAGACGCCCGCCCTGGGTTTGGTGGTGCAGTCCCCGTCGGCTTCCGAGACCGAGATCGATGCGGCCGTTCGGGCGTTCCTGACGGCGTTTGAGGCGACCCTGGCCGGCCTGTCGGATCAACAGCTGGCGCGGGAAAAACAGGCGGTGATCAGCCGGCTACTGGAGCGCGACCGGCAACTGAATGAAATTTCGGGACGTTACTGGCGGGAAATCGACCGCGGCGCAACCGGCTTCGATTCGCGGCAAGCGCTGGCGGATGCCATCCGGCGCGTCAGCCGGCAGGATCTGCTGGCGACCTTCCGGTCGGTGGTACTGGCGCGTTCCCCGGCCCTGCGGGTGGTCACCGGTGGCCAGGGTCAAAGTGCCGAACAGGCGCTGACCGAACTGACGGCCAACCCGCCTGTACCGGCGGGCTAACACGTACGAAGATAACGCGCCCAGTCTTCCGGCTCGTCGACGTCCCAGCGGGGCTCCAGCAGCAGATACCGGAGCCCCAGCGTTTCCAGCCGCCGGCAGGTCTGGGCCAGCACCTTGGGCGTGCCCCATTCGATCCCATCCAGCATACCGGGCAGGGTTGTGCGGGCGCCGATCAGCACATAGCCACCGTCATCCGACGGCCCCAGAACCACGTCCGCATCCGCGAGCGCCGACACCGCCGCACGGGCGTAGCCCGGGTCCACCGATGGGCAATCACTTCCGACAATCACCGCCCGTGGGTGGGTCGCAAGCGCCTCGGCCAGTGCCGAGGTCATACGTTGGCCCAGCGTTTGGCCCTGTTGCACATGCTGCGCCAGATCGACGCTGGCCAGCTCATCGAGAATCGATGCCGCGTCTGCGACATCGTCGGGCGTCGGCCGATCCCACCAGAACTGCACCGGGAACCCGGTGGCACAGAGATTATCCAGCACCGCCAGAGTCAGCCGGATGTGCGCCTGCAGGGCGCCGCCGGGCCCCAACGCCGGGATCAGCCGGGTCTTCACCCGCCCGGCCTCGGGCCACTTGGCGAACTGGAGGAAGACGGCGGGCGCGGTTTCTTCGGGACTGCGTTCAGCGGGATGGATTACGGACATCGGATCGGTAAGCCCTGGCCAGGTTCTCGGGAGACTCGCCACGCCAGTACCGCCAGCGCAGCCGCCACATCAGCAGGATAGTACGCCAGG
>JBPEXU010000136.1:0-2949 GCA_052031225.1 Marinobacter sp.
AAGCGCATCCGCCGGCTGGATGACCGGCACAATTTCACGCTGGTATGTCGTGACCTGTCCGATATCGGGGTGTACGCAAAAGTTGATAACACCCAGTACCGTTTGCTGAAAACCTTCACGCCAGGGCCCTATACCTTCATCCTCAATGCGACCGGCGAGGTGCCCCGGCGCCTGCTGCATCCGAAACGACGCTCCATCGGCGTTCGGGTGCCGGACAACCCGATCGTTCAGGAGCTGCTGGGTGAGCTGGGTGAGCCGATCATGAGCAGTACCCTGATTCTGCCCGGAGAAACCGAGCCGATGACCGATCCCTACGACATCCGGGCAACGCTGGAAAAGGATCTGGATCTGATCATCGATGGCGGCTTCTGTGGCATGGAGGCGACCACGGTGGTTGATTTCACCGGCGATGCGCCAGAAGTGCTGCGGGTCGGTAAAGGCGATCCCGAGCCCTTCGAAGGCTGAAGCCCGTGCCCGGGTCAGGCCCGGGCGTTCAGGCGAAAGGCATAGTCCCGGGCCGGGCCGGCCGCTTCGACCCGTTCGGCGCTGACCGAGCGGCGCAGGCTGTCGTATCGGTGCAATAGGTCCTGCAGGCCATTAAATTGCTGATTCTCGCTGACCAGCGAATCGAGCAGCGAATTGTTCACGCCATAGGCCTGGTTGAGTTTCAGGGCGTTGTCCAGAAAGTGGAGCGTGGGTTCGGCGCTGCTCAGGCGGCCAAAGGCCTCCTTGAACGCCTTGTTGTGATTCAGGTCGCTTTCGATGCGGGCTCGGGTGTCTTCGGCCATCTTGCCCTCAACCGCCAGTTTCCCTTCCTCGTTTTTTCTCACCTGAATGGCGGTCGCCGGATGCAGATTGTATTCGGCAAGCTTGTGCCGCAGGGTTTCCCGGACAAAGGCAAGGTCTTGCCCCACCGTCTGTTTGTATTCCGTCAATTGCAGTTTGCGGGTCTTCAGCGAGGACAGCTCCCCGGGGTTTTGCCCGGAGCGGGTAAAACGATCGTCGTTGTGATCGGCATCGGGCGCTGCCGCTGCCTCCTGGGCCGCATTGCCCGCCGGGGTGGCCGGCTGGCTCGCGGGCTGGCGCTTTTCCAGCGCTTGCTGGAACTGTGTGCTGGCGCGGATCAGTGAGGTCAGAAGTGACATGGAGCCTCCGACGGTGAAAGACAGAATTGCCGGTTAATCGTCGATAATGGGGTAAGAAGCAATTTGCGGGCCATTGATGAACGCGGCGAAGATGATGCAGATCATGGAAAAACTGGCGGAAATCCCTAAAGTTTCGCGCCGGCAAGTCGTCATAACGGACAGTTGAACGGCCAGGACAGGCTTTTCCCCATTTTCAATCGTTGAGCCGCCATGAAAAAACGACATTCTCTCCGGTTTTTGCTTCTGGCCGCACTCGCCGCTGCCTTCTCGCTGGTGCTGGTATTCACCGTGCTGTTCAGTGCCAACGCCCAGCGGGCGCACGTTGACGAGTTCACTCACAAGTACGTGGAAGGGCTGGCCAAATCCTACTTTGATGGCCTGAACACCATGATGGTGACCGGCACCATCGGTAATCGCGAAGTCCTGCGCGACAAAGTCATGGCAACGGACAATGTGCTGGATGTCCGGGTCATCCGCAGCGATCTGCTGAACCGGACCTTTGGCGCTGGTAATGCTTCCGAGCGCAGTCGGGGGCCATTGGATCTCCGTGCGCTGTCCGGACAACGGGTCGAGCATTACAGTGACAGCGATCAGGGCCGGGTATACACGCTGATTGAGCCGGTGCGGGCGAGTGAGGATTACCAGGGCGTGAATTGCCTTGGTTGCCATCAGGCCCAGGAAGGCGATGTGCTCGGCGCGATTCGGGTCGACTACTCACTTGCGGAGAGCGACGCCCGGCTGAACCAGCAGCTTCTGACCAGCGCCGGCATTCAGGTGCTGCTGTTTTCCGTGGTGTTTATCCTGACGGCGCTGGTTCTGGGCCGCTATGTCTTTGCCCGTCTGCGCCGCCTGCACGACCGGATGGACCAGATTTCCCGTAACTCGGATCTGACCATCGAGCTGGAAGTGCTGCGCAACGATGAAATCGGCTCGGTGTCCCGGGCGTTCAACCGGATGGTGGCGCGTATCCGGGACAGCATGCACACAGTGATGGCGAACGCCGAGCAGGTCGAGCAGGCAGCCCGTCAAATCGCCGGGAAGGCCGAGACCACCGAGCGGGAGGTGCTGGCCCAGCGCGATAACACCGATCAGGTGGCCAGTGCGACCACCGAAATGGCGGCCTCGGCGGTTCAGGTGCGTGAGAACGCCATTCACACCACTCAGCGTTCGGTGGCCACCGCCGAGTCCGCAACATCCGGTGAATCCATGGCCCGCCACGCGGTGGAAGGCATTGAGGCGCTGAACTCGGAAGTTCAGGAAGGCGCGCGCCGGATTGGCGAGCTGAACGAGCGCACCGGCCAGATGACCGATATGCTGAAGGTCATTTCCGACATCGCCGAGCAGACCAACCTGCTGGCGCTGAACGCCGCCATCGAAGCCGCCCGGGCCGGCGAGCAGGGGCGTGGCTTTGCCGTGGTGGCGGACGAGGTCCGGGCGCTGGCGGCACGGACGCAGGATTCCACCGAAGCGATCCGGAACACCATCGATGGGCTCAAGTCCGAAGTGGTCGATTGCGTCGCGACCATGGGCCATGCTTCGGAAATGGCCGAGCGCCAGGTGGCGGCGATCCTGAAGGTGGAGTCCGAGTTGCAGGGCATCGCGGCGGCGGTTCGGGAGATTACCGATCTGAACCGGGAAATGGAGGGCGCCGCCAACGAACAGAGTGAGGTGTCCGAATCCATCAACCAGAACGTGATTGAGATCAGCCGCTCGGCGGAACAGACCTCCAGCGATGCTCAGGAAACCGCCCGGATCGCCGGCGATCTGCTAAGCATGGCCGAGGTTCTGCGCCAAACCATCGCCC
>JBPEXU010000137.1:0-1579 GCA_052031225.1 Marinobacter sp.
TCGGACCTAACCAGGCCGGCAGGACCGTCCCAGGGCTCCATATGCATGGAGTTGTATTCGTAGAATGCCCGCAGCTCGGAATCCATGGTGTCCACGTTCTGCCAGGCGGGCGGAATCATCATCCGTACCGCCCGGAACAGGTCAACACCACCGGCGAGCAGCACCTCCAGCATGTTGTCCATGCTGGACGAGTCGGACCCGGTCAGATTGACCAGTGGCTGCAGTGTTTGCATATCCGGCAGGTCGGGCGAGTTGAACTTGGCGGCACGGGCGATCGCCCAGTTGCGGTTACCGTCGATGGTGTTGATCTCACCGTTATGCGCAAGATAGCGGAACGGCTGAGCCAGGGGCCACTTGGGCATGGTGTTGGTGGAGAACCGCTGGTGGAACACGCAGATTGCGGTTTCCAGCTCGGGATCCCCTAGATCTTTGTAGAAGTTGGCCAGGTCCGCCGGCATCATCAGCCCTTTGTAGGCCAGTGTCCGGTGCGACAGACTGCAAATATAGAACTCGCTGTCCTCGGCCATGTCCCGCTCGGTGTGGCGGCGGCCCACGAACAGCGCGATCTGGAACTCTTTTTCGGTCTTGCCGGCGGGCTCGACGAAGACTTGCTCAATGCGCGGCAGGCAATCCAGTGCCATCGGCCCGAGGCAGCTGTCATCCACCGGGACTTCCCGCCAGCCGGCGATCTCCAGGCCCTGCTCGGTCAGGCGCTTTTCCAGCGCAGCTCGGCCGGCAGCGGCTTTGTTCTCGTCCGGGTTCAGGAACACTTGCCCGACCGCAAACAGATCACCCAGGTCTTTCCCAAACGCGGCTTTGGCGGCCTTACGCAAGAATGCGTCCGGGCTCTGAATCAGGAGGCCACAACCATCGCCGGTCTTTCCGTCTGCAGCGATACCACCGCGGTGGGTCATGCAGGTCAGCGACTCGATGGCAGTTTGCAACAACTTGTGGCTGGCCTCGCCCTTCATATGGGCAATCAGACCGAAGCCGCAGTTGTCCCTGAATTCATCGGGATGATACAAACCTGTCATCATAAGCGTACTCTCGCGTAGAAATACTTTTCAATCAAAGAGTTAACCGGAACAAGCCGGATCAGACACCCTTTGACACTGAAAATGGGGGCTGGCTATTTTACACACGTAGAAATACGTACTCAAATAGCGGCGGTTTTATTTTAGGAAGGGGCCCGGGCAACACCCACTGCCACGGCGTGGGTGCCCGGGCCGAGGCAAGAACTCACAGTCCGCTGATCGGGCGCACCCAAGGCGACTGATTTACCAACGCTTTTGGTAACTTACTCACCGCCGACTGGGCCGCCTGCTTGGAGCTAAATTCGCCGTAAAGCACCATGAACCAGTCGTCGCCGTTGCGCGTGGTTCTGGTGTAGCGTACCCCGGGGAGTTGTGGGTAGTCATCCAACAGATTCAGCGCGGTCTGCTCCAGGCGACCGGCGATCAGCTGCACCGTCCAGCCATCGCCAGACTTGATCGCCGCAAGGGGCTGAAAACGCTCCGGACGCGCCGGCTGGAACCCAGGTTCAGGCTCAGGCTCAGGCTCAGGTTCAGGCTCAGGCTCA
>JBPEXU010000138.1:0-2402 GCA_052031225.1 Marinobacter sp.
CTCCCCCCCCCCCCCCCCCCCCCCCCCCCCCCCCCGCTACTCCTGGCAAGCGAAATGGCGACGTACCCCGCAAGATACCCGAACCGGGGCAGGGTGAACAGTCGCAGCCAAGCGCGTATCATGGCGCCGTCATCCACCTTGTCTGTATACAGGAACCCCGCCGTGGCCCGAGTCAAACTTGCGTTTCCGGATTCCGCCTTCGTGTTTGAGACCCGCCTGCCGGTGCGCATCACCGACATCAACGGCGCCAACCATCTGGGCAACGACGCCCTGATCTCCATGCTGTCGGAAGCCCGCGCCCAGTTTCTGGTGGAATACGGTATCGAAGAGGCGGGCAAGGACGGTATCGGTATCATCGTGACCGATCTGGCCACCATGTATCAGGGCGAGTCTTTCTACCCGGACCTGCTCCGATTTGAAGTGGGGCTGATGGATTTCAACAAGTACGGCGGCGACTTCGTATTCCGGGTGACCAAGGCTGAGACCGGGCAGCCGGTGGCTCTGGCCAAGTACGGCTTCGTGTTTTTCGACTACCGCAACCGGGAAGTGGTGCCCATGCCCGAGCACTTCCGGTCACGGTTCGACTGAACCCTGGTGCCGGCGCAGCTGCTGCATACCGGCACGATAGAACCGGTAGGCCATGACGCCGGCCAGCAGGTTGCCCACCAGGGCGCCGCTCATCAGGCCCTCGATGCCATTGAGCTGACCGCCAAGCCACAGGGCCGGCAAAAAGCACAGGAACAGGCGCAATGTCGACACCAGCAGCGCCCGCAGCGCCAGCCCAAGGGCGTTGCACACCGACACCATCAGCATACACACCCCCAGGCCGCTGTAACTGAGCGGCACCCGCAGCAGGTAGTCCTCCAGTACCGTCTGCACCGAGGCGTCGCGGCTGAACAGATCCGACACCAGGCCGGAGGCCAGCACCCAGATCAGTCCGATCGCCAGCTGCCAGACCACCACAAAGCGCACGGCCAGGCGCACCAGGGCGCGGATGCGATCGATGTCGCCGGCGCCCAGCATCCGGCCGACCATCGGCGGCATCGACATGGTCAGGGCCAGCACCACCACGATCGAGAAAAATTCCAGCCGGGTCCCCAGCCCCCAGGCCGCCACCGCGGCCGAGCCAAATCCGGCGACCATGGCCGTTGCCAGCATCGCCGACACCGGCGGCATGAGTTGGCTGACCATGGCCGGCGCCATGATGTTATTGAGTTGTTTCAACGCCTGGCCCAGTGCCAGACCGGCGAAATCGAAGCGGACCCAGCCGCGTTTGAGCAGCGCCGGATACACCACCAGAGCCCCGGCGGAAAACGCCGTGAACGTGGCCCAGCCGGCGCCGGGCAGGCCCAGATCCAGAACAAAAATGTACAGGTAATCGAGGCCGATGTTGGCCAGGCTGGTGGCGACCATCATGTAGCCCGGTAGCCGGGTGTCGCCATGGGATCGGCAGACGCTGTAGCCGAAGTACAGGACGGCGCCGGTCCAGGCCGCCACCAGCCAGGGCAGCCAGTAGGCCCGGATCATCGGCAGCAGGCTCGCTTCCGCCCCCAGGGCGGTCATGATCGGCCGCTGCAGCAGCCAGAGCAGCAGGCACAGCACCAGCACCAGACCGCCGCCCACGACGATGACCAGCCCGCCGAGCCGGTGTGCACGGACCTCGTCCTTGGCTCCCAGGGTGCGGGAAATGATGGCTGTGGTGGCAATGCCCAGGCCGACCTGCAGGCCAATGATGAGCTGGTAGATCGGCAGGGTGAAGCCGAGCGCGGCCAGTGGATCGCGTCCGAGTTGCCCGATGAAGGCGCTGTCCACCAGCTGAAAGGTCATCAGTGACAGCACGCCGAAGAGCATCGGCCAGGTCATGGCGTACAGCTGGCGGCCCAGGCCGGTTGGCGATGGTGTCTGTGTCACGGGTGCCTGCGTGGTGTGAGTGAACGGCGGGGCAGTATAGCGCAGAATGACCACCGGGCTGAGGGTGTCCCGGTGGCCGGACAGGTGGGCGTTACAGGGCGTTCAGCGCCGCCTCGTAATCCGGTTCGTTCTTGATCTCGCTGACCAGTTCGCTGTGCAGAACCCGGTTGTTCTCATCCAGCACCACCACTGCGCGCGCACACAGGCCCGCCAGCGGCCCGTTCTGGATGGCCACGCCGTAGTCCTGTTGGAAGCTGTAGTTGCGGAAGGTGGACAGGGTTTCGACGTTCTTGAGCCCTTCGGCACCGCAGAAGCGGGAGGCCGCGAACGGCAGATCGGCGGAGATCACCAGTACTACGGTGTTGTCCAGGCCGCCGGCCTTTTCGTTGAATTTCCGCGTGGAGGCGGCACACACGCCGGTATCGATGCTGGGAATGATGTTCAGGATCTTGCGCTTGCCGGCCCAGTGGTCGAGTTTGACTTCTTCTAGC
>JBPEXU010000139.1:0-2300 GCA_052031225.1 Marinobacter sp.
GCCGACACCGTTCCCCTTGCTACGCACTTCGGTGATCATGTCCGGCAGGCGGTGCAACGTCTGCGGGCCAAAGACCATATCGACGTAAGGCGCACGATCAATGATGGCCTGGCCTTCCTGGCTTGCCACGCAGCCGCCAACACCGATGATGAGATCCGGGTTTTTGCGCTTCAGGCTTTTCCAGCGGCCGAGCTGGTGAAAGACCTTCTCCTGGGCTTTTTCGCGGATGGAGCAGGTGTTCAGCAACAGAATGTCGGCGTCTTCCGGCGAGTCGGTCATCTCGACCGCTTCTCCGGTCTTGAGCAGGTCCGCCATGCGGGCGGAATCGTACTCGTTCATCTGACAGCCGTGGGTTTTGATGTACAGCTTCTTGGCCATGGGTCTCAACGTGCTTGGTGGATGAGGCGTCCCGTGTGTGCCGGGGCCGGTCAAAAAAGGAACTGGGTATTATAACGATGTG
Organism: Marinobacter sp.; assembly: GCA_052031225.1. Classification (GTDB taxonomy): domain Bacteria; phylum Pseudomonadota; class Gammaproteobacteria; order Pseudomonadales; family Oleiphilaceae; genus Marinobacter. The sequence continues at coordinate 461 of JBPEXU010000139.1, forward strand.
CTCATTCTGCAACCAGCGTTGTCTCGGGTTCCCGCAAGTACGGTTGTGGTATGATGGCCGCCGCCCGACGTACCGCTGTGCCAACCGATACTGAAAACACGCCGACCATGACGCCAGAGCGCCTTGCCCGAATCAAGCAAACCCTCGACACTCGCCAGCCCGATTTGTCGGTCCTGACCGATCAGGTTCACAAGCCCCGGAATCTGTCCGCGATTATCCGTTCCTGCGACGCCTTTGGCCTGGCCAATATGCACGTGGTCTGGCCGAAAGAGGGCTTCCGGGCGTTTCGCAAGACCGCCGGTGGCAGTTACCACTGGGTCACCACCCATACCCACCCGACCATGGACGACGCCGTTGCCCATCTCCGGACCCAGGGCCACCGGCTGTACGCGGCGCAGCTGTCGGACCGGGCGGTGGATTTCCGATCGGTGGACTACACCGTTCCCTGCACGATCATCATGGGCAATGAGGTCGATGGCGTCAGTGCCGGGGCCGCGGACCAGGCCGACGAACACATCGTGATACCCATGATGGGGATGGTGGAGTCGCTCAATGTGTCGGCCGCCTGTGCGATCATTCTGTCGGAAGCCCAGCGTCAGCGGAAACAGGCCGGGCTCTATGACCGGCGTCGACTGCCCGAGGACGAGTACAACCGGCTGCTGTTCTGCTGGTGCCAGCCGACGGTCAAACGCTACTGCGACGACCGCAATCTGCCGTACCCGCCCATTGATCCGGACACCGGTGAACTGGTGGACGGTGTCGGCTGGATGCGCGAGGTGCGCCGGCAGCGACATCCGCACCTCGCCGACGACTGATCACGCCTCCCGGCTTTCCAGATAGCGCTGCAGCTGCTCCCGAAGCGCCTTCGGCAGCCGGGTGATGGTCAGAGCGTCCTTGTCGCGATCGTAGTACACCGCCTGGTTGACCAGATCGGAGGAGAACGACAGGCTCATGCCACCGCCGGAGCCGGCAATCCGGACCAGCTTTTTCACCTTGCGATGGTCCGGGTGCAGGACACCGGTTTCCGGCAGTTCGCTGTTCTGGCTGGCAAATTCCTTGAAACGCTGAGGCTGGTTTTCGTCCAGATAGCCGGACAGCGCTTCGATCTCGACCGGTTCGCCGAGGGCATGTTGTTCCTTGCAGAATTCGTAGGCCCGGGCCCGGACCTTGCCGGCTTCCTCCGGCTCGCTGGCTTTGGCAAAGGCTTCGACGGCATCGAGGAAGGTCATGGTTTCCTTCTCCACGTCGACCTGATTGGTGAAGCCGCACAGGCGGATGAACAGCTCACCGGGTTCGCCGGTGCCCCGGCCGTGCACGAGGGTCAGATAGTTGTCGCTGCCGGTGTCGCCCTGCCAGTCGTCCAGCTCGATACGCACCGCCAGGTTGAGCCTGGACAGGCTCAGCACATCGGTGGCATCGAGGGCCTGGTTGCCGTCGAAGCGCATCGCCGAGTCGCTCTCCAGCACAAACAGATAGATCACTTCCGAGTCCGCCAGGGCGTCGTGCACCACCATGAGATGGCCCTGGAACTCTTCCTGACAGCCGGTGAGCAGCTCCTGCCACTGTCCGAACAGTCGGTCGGTCATGGAGGCAAAGCTCTGTTTGTCTTCCAGATAGTCCTTGAGCCAGGCGCTGAAAGGGCATTCGCCCAGGTCGTCCGAGAACCGACCGTACTTTTTCCCCGGCTTGCTGTTGAACAACCGCTTCATCTGTTTGTGCAGGGCTTCGTAGTCGCCGCCGGGGTCGGCCAGGGCGTCGCCGCTGCGGAGGCGGGCGGGCTGGCCGGGTTGGTACTGGCTGGCAAAGGCGGTGCGGAGGTGTTTGATGGCCATGAAGACTC
>JBPEXU010000014.1:0-1671 GCA_052031225.1 Marinobacter sp.
TCGGCCAGCCATTGCTCGCGCTGGCGCTGTCGGAGCACCTCGACCAACGCCTGCTCCAAGGTGGCCGAAAGATTGATCTTCAGGTCCCGGGCCTTGGCGAGGAGATCGGCGTTGATGCTCAGGTTGGCGGGGCGCTTGGGAGCTTGGTGGTCGTAGGAGGTGGCCATGGCGGTACCTGCACATCAGTATGCGCATACTTTATGCGCATGTTATTCGTCTGGCCAGCCCGTTGAGCCGGCACCGGACATTCCATTCGAGACGTTTGGTCAATCAGCGCCGACCGACGGTGCGAACTTGGCAAAGGCCGGCGCGCGACGGAATTGATGGCATCGTCGATGCCAAGCCGCCCGCGCCCGGTGCCGAGGCGCGTGTGGCGGCTTTCCTCATGGAGTCAATCGGGTCATCGCGGGTGAATAGTGGGGTCCGCGCGATGTGAATGCGAAACGCGGTCCCTCAGCAACCCGATTCTGCCTGCATCCGACAATGAATCGCCGCCCGTCACTCGTAGTGGCTCCAGAGCCGCAGCACCTTGACGGTTCTTTCCTCCGCGAGCACCTGATAAACCAGTCGGTGCTGGATGTTGATGCGTCGGGAGTAGGCACCGGTCAGATCACCGACCAGCTTTTCGAACGGTGGCGGTCGTTGAAACGGGTCATTCTCGAGGATGGCCAGCAAGGCCTCGGCTTTCGGTTTCAGGCCATGCGCGGCCAGCTTGAGGGCGTCTTTCTGCGCCTGCCGGGTGTAGATCAGGCGCCACGCTACCACTCGAGATGATCGCTGCATTCATCGATCGGCGCCGCCATGCCCTCGCGGATTGATTCCCGCATGCCCGGTACCGAGAGCAGGAACAGGGTCTCCTGGATGGACTCCCAGTCTTCTTCGGACAGCAGAATGGCGTTATTGCGCTTGCCCGAAATTCGCAGGGGCTGATGGGTGGATGCAGCCTCATCGATCAGGCGGTAGAGCTTGGCGCGAGCTTCGCTGGCGGTAATGGTCGTCATGGCTTGCCTCCGCAAGGATACGTATGAGTATGGTACGCTCTTTGGTGCGTACGTTAAATAGTACGCTTTATGCCGTCGGCGGTTTCCTGTGGATCCAGCAAGCCGGCAAAGACGGTTTCGGCGCGGCGCGTATCCTCGATACTGTCGCAGCAACGGTGGCAAGTTCGTCGTTAAGAGCGTCTGCTCACTTGACGCACTGAACACGCGAATGCACGCCCGGAAGCAAGCATGCCGTGCTTCGACCTGATTCATCGGAGCCTTAAGCGGCGCTTCGTCTCACACCCCGGTAATCAGCAGATCCAGCGCAGAAGTGATTTCGTGTCGTTGGTCCGAGAGTTCGGCGACCACCGATCCCAGCCGTTTTTGGCCACGCCTGAACGCTGAGGGGCCACCACCACAAACCATTCACCGTCGATTTTGAAGACCGGCATCAGCGTCTCGATAGCCGTGCCGTGTATCGCGGTCGCCGGCACTAAAGGCACCTCCACCCGGGTTCCGAGATCAGCCGTCAGTCGCTCTGGATATCCAGGAGATCGGGACAGGCGGCGCAGGACTCGGGATGGATGTTCCTGTGAAGCGAGAACGGGGGCATCAAAAGGATCTCCGGTCATCGCCGAAGACCCCGAGTCTCAACCTTCTGGTTAGAAGCGTCGAAGGCGTCCCGGTTCGC
>JBPEXU010000140.1:0-1700 GCA_052031225.1 Marinobacter sp.
GAAACCGGCGTGGCTCTGGCCAGCCACCTTCTGGAACGGAAACCGGCCCGATTACCGGCCACTGGCCACGACCAGCCCGAAGCCAGCACCAGCTAGCGGGCGCAGGTTCGGAATCCGGTAAACACGTCGTTGCGCTCGGGCAGGTACGCCTGGCGATAGGTGCCCCGAATCAGGTTCGAAGAGGTGGCGCAACTGCCCCCGCGCGTCACCTTGTGGTCGCCGAACTGCAGCGTGGACATGAAGGGGTACATGTCCACCTTGAACCCGTCGTACGGCAGAAACTGGCTGGCGGTCCATTCCCATACCGTGCCCAGCATCTGCCGGCAGCCAAAGGGGCTGTCGCCCGCCGGGTAGTCGTAGACCGGGTTCTGCGCCATCGACACGCCGTCCAGATCGGCCCGTTCCGGATCGGGCGCCGCGTTGCCCCAGGGGTAACGCCGGAACGGCTGGCCCGCCCGGTTGGCCAGCGCCGCCACTTCCCATTCGTACTCGGTCGGCAGTCGCCGGCCGGCCCATTGGCAGTAGGCCTCGGCTTCCCAGTAGCTGACGTGCCGGACCGGCGCGTCGAGGGCCAGTGGCCGCCATTGGTCAAAGCGCTTTTCCTGCCACTGGCCGTCGACGCATCGCCAATACAGCGGGTGGGCGGGTGTTTGCAGGCAGGGTCCGCTGGCATCCTGGGCCAGGCAAACGTCGGTTTCCGTCGCCAGCCAGCGCCGCCCGCCGAATGACCACAGCTCCGGGCTCTGATAGCCGCCATCCGCCACAAACGCCAGAAACTCGCCGTTGGTCACCAGAGTCCGGCTGATGGCGAAACTGTCGAGCTCAATTTCAAACCGGGGCTTTTCGTTATCGAAGGCGAAATCCGCGCCGGCATAGTCCACAGTCTCTCCGGGCATACCAATCAACCAGCGGCCCGCCGGTATTTCGGCATCGCCAGTCAGAGGCTCGCCCGGAGCCGGTCGGCGGCCCTGGTAGTCCGGTGGCGCCGGATAGCCCACGGTCTGGCGACACCAGATCAGCGATTCGATGTGCATGTTCTGGTGGCAGATGGCGTACCGGCACAAATAGCGTTCCCGGTCAGAAAGCGGCTTTAACCGGATGCGCTCGGCCATCCGGTCATAGATGGTGTGGAAATACCGCAGTGTCTGCGCCCGGCCGGGGAACAGCTCCCGACACCACCGGTCCCGGTGCTGAACGTGGAACGAGTCCCACAGATCGTCCATAGCCGGGTCGTAACTTGGCGTGCCGTCCAGCAGGTTGAAAACAAACACCTCGTAGAAAAACGCCGCGTGGCCCATTTCCCAGAGCGGCGGATTCACCCCCGGGTGGTAAGGCACCTGCAACTGGTCGTCCGACAACGACTCGATCAGTCGCTCGGTGCGGGCCCGGGCGAGGGCCAGATCTTCCAGCAGTTGCGCCCGCTCATCATCTGCCACTTCGCTGGCCGGGTGCGGCCCGTTCGATCCATTCATCACGCTGTCCTTCCGTCAATGCACGCTTTTCAGGCTGGCCATGCTGCAAGGATAACAGAGGTTTCCGGATGCCCTGAGCCCAGCGGCTCATCGCCCGCGCCAGGGCGACCGTCGCACGGATGGGACAACGCGTCTTCACGACTGTCGATAATCTTTACAGGTTGACCATTTATTGCCCTGCGAGTGCGCAGACAAGTTTCTGAATCCCGGGCGGCTCATCTTCTTGGC
>JBPEXU010000141.1:0-1968 GCA_052031225.1 Marinobacter sp.
GCCGTGGGCCTGAGCCAGCAGCCCTTCCTTGTCGTGGGTGGCGCCGGAAAAGGCGCCCTTGGTATGACCGAACAGCTCGCTTTCCAGCAGGGTGTCCGGGATCGCGGCACAGTTGACAACCACCATCGGGCCGCCGGCGCGCTCGGACAACTCGTGAATGCCGCGGGCGACCAGATCCTTGCCGCACCCGGTTTCGCCCTGAACCAGCACCGACAACTGGCTGCCGGCAGCGCGCACGATCTGAGTCCGCAGGTGCGTCATGGCGGCGGACCCGCCCACCAGGGTGCGCGCGAGCTGATCGCAGCGCTGACGCAGGGTTTCGGCGTCGTGCAGATGATCGAGAGAGCGCTTGAGCAGCCGCCGCTGCCAGACCTGATCGCGGCTTTGCAGGCGGTTGACCCACTGATGCGTCAGCAACTGGCGCAGCCCGGTGTACAGTGGCTGAGCGACGATGCCCTGCCAGTCGCTGTCGTCCCGGCACAGCACCAGAACGCCGAGCGTGCGCCCGTCGTTTCCGGCCAGAGGTTCCAGCCACAGCGACCGGGGCCGGCCACTGGCGTCGAACAGGGCCTGAAAACCGGCATGATCCAGGCGATAGCTGGCGGCCCGGGTCAGTTCCCGCGGCTCGCCGGTCTGCAGCACGTGGGCGAAGGGGTGGCTGAAGTCGCCACAATCGAATTCGCCAACCTCACCGAGGTCGCTGCAATGCAGCGTTCGGCCACTCAAGTCCAGTTCCAACGCCCAGCAGCGGCTTAGGCCAAAGGCCCGCTCCAACTGCGCCGTTGCGGTTTTCAGCAGTCCCGGCAGCGTTTCCTGCCGGACCAGCGCCACCGCCAGATCAATGCCGGTGTGCAGTTCCATCTGCATCCGTCCCATGTTTCCTGTCCTACGGTTTGTCGCGTGTTGTCATTCCCCGGCCGGGCTCAGTTCACCGAGCCCACAAAGCCGGTGTCATCGACCCCAAGGGTGACCGCGGTCACCGGCTGCTTGGCCGCCAGTTTTTCCAGCAGCGCCAGCGACACCGGCGGCAACAGTTCGCCCTCGATGATCGACTCGAGCATCCGGGCGCCGTTCTCGCTGCGGGTGGCGCGGCTGCGGATGGCATCGACCAGGCCCTCTTCCAGGATCACCTCGGTCTGGTAACGGGCCCGAATCTGCGCCGCCAGGCGCTCGAGTTTGTCGCCCACAATGCGGTTGAGGGTGTCTTCACCCAGGGGCAGGTAGGGCACCACTTCCATCCGGGCCAGCAGGGCGGGTTTGAAAAAGCCGGCCAACTCCGGGTACAGGGCGGCTTCGATCCGCTCCGGGGTCTCGGCGAGATCGACGATGGTTTGATAGCCCAGATTGGAGGTCAGGAAGAACACCACGTTCTTGCAGTCGATCAGCCGGCCCTCGCCGTCGGCCAGCTCGCCCTTGTCGAAGGCCTGGTAGAACAGGTTGAGGACTTCCGGGTGGGCCTTTTCCACTTCGTCGAGCAACACCACCGAGTAGGGCTTCTGGCGAATCGCCTCGGTCAGCACGCCCCCTTCGCCGAAGCCCACGTAGCCCGGCGGTGAACCGATCAGGCGCGACACCGTGTGCTTCTCCTGATACTCGGACATGTTGATGGTGGTGAGGAACTGGCGACCGCCGTAGAGCAGTTCCGCCAGCTGCACGACGGTTTCAGTCTTGCCGACACCGCTTGGCCCGACCAGCAGAAACGCCCCCATGGGCCGGCCAGGCCGGCGCAGATCCGCGCGCGCGGTCAGCAGATGCTGGTGCAGGCAGTGGATGGCGGTGTCCTGGCCCTTGATGTGGGCCTGCAGATACGCCGGCAGGTGGGTGATTTTTTCCAGCTCGTCGGTGGTCATACGGTTGACCGGAATACCGGTCCAGTCGGCAATCACTTCCGCCACCTGACGCTCATCGACCCGGGCGTGCACCAGCGGCTCGTCGCCCTGCAGCCCAGCCAGCTCCTGCTCGATGGCG
>JBPEXU010000142.1:0-1689 GCA_052031225.1 Marinobacter sp.
GCCGGGCAACCGTGACATAAGATCGAGCTGGCTCTGGCCCTGATAGCCGACGACCCAGCGCTGCCAGTGGTAGTTGATTCGATCGAGTTGCAGGGTTGCCCACCGAACCAGCGCCAAATCACCGTAGCGCTGGGGCGACAGCGGGCTGTCTTCGAGGAACGAGCCTTCGTCCGCCACCGCCTCGCGCAGGCCCGACTCAATACGAGCCGGAGAGATCGCCGCTGTGGGGTCGATCCGAACCCAACCGCGCCCCTGCAGCCAGGCCTCCACCCAGGCATGGGCGTCGTATTGCCGAACGATCAGGTAGGCGCCATCCGCCCCGCTGTCGCCACCCTGATAGCCGATCACAACCCGGGCAGGAATGCCCGCCGCCCTGAGCAGGAAGGTCGTGGCACCGGCGTAATGGGAACAGAACCCGCGCCGGATATCGAACAGCAACGCATCAATTCCGTTGTCGGGCATTAACGGGGGACGCAGCGTGTAGTAGTACGCCTGCTGGCTGAAACGATGCAGTAATGCCTGTATTAGCGTCTCGTCGTCGTAGCGGGTAGACAGCTCCCGAGCCAGCCTTCTTGCCCGTGGGTTGCCGGTATCCGGTAACTGGAGATAACGCCTGAGATCCTGTGGCGGTTCAATGCTGGAGGTTGGCGAATCCGGATCTTCGATTCTCAGGCGATAGCGGATCACGCTGTCCGCCGGGCGACGGAACCGAAACAGGTCGATCCCTTCCTCGTATACGTTCGCCGAAGCCGGCTCCGAATGCTTCAATCCAAACGCCCAGCGTTGGTCGGTCGGCTCCAGAAGCACCTCGTACTCGTTCTCGGCCAGAGGCCCGGCACCGCCATCGACGGCAACCCTGCCTAATGGCTCGGCGCCCCTCCGGTCGCCCTGACGCCAGGTTTCACCGTCGAGGTAGTCCAACACCAGTCCGCGCCAATAGCGGTCTGGGTACGGCGGCATCCTACCGCCGAAGGTGACACGGAACGCTCGCTCACTGTTCTGCGCAAGCCTGGAAATGTCTCCCGGTGTCATGGTGTCACTGATGCCGGTACGGGCGTCGCCGCTAACCAGAGGCACACTCCACAACGGCGACATCCTTGGGAAAAACAAAAACAACAGCACAACCACCGGCAACGTTTTCAGCAACAGGCCAGCCAGCCTTCGCCAGCCCGAGGCCATCGTCTCCGGGAGGTCCGGCGCGTTCAGCACCTGCACCCCGACCAACAACAGCCCAAGAGCGGACAGGTTCACCAGCGCCCACAGAATGTCCTGCTGAAACAAAAAGTTGACAGCGCACAGATAGACCAGAATAAAGAACAGCACATAGAAGTCCCGGGCTGAGCGGGTTTCAAGCCACTTCATGCCAACAGAGAGGACGAAAAACGACGCGGCGGTATCGACAGTAAAGCGCCCCCGGACGCTTGCGATGTACACCGCAACCAGTGCCAGCATGATTCCGGTACGGATGAGCCGTCCGGGAAGGCGAACCCGCCCCTGTTGGGCGAGCCAGCGCCAGCCCGCCAGTGCGGCGCAGCAGGCCACAAGCCAGACTGGCAAACGATCCCACTGAGGAACCAACAAGAGCGCAAAGCCGGCCAGCAGCCAGAGCAGCGCCCGGGACGGCAAACCCTCGGACTCGGGCACAGCAGGAATGGGGGCCGAGGGTGATACCGGACGCGTCATACCTGC
>JBPEXU010000143.1:0-6272 GCA_052031225.1 Marinobacter sp.
CGACAAGAATCAAGGCCATTACGAGCTCTATTAGAGTAAAACCGCGATTAACTACCGCTCGCACAGGTTTTGATGCGAGCGGCTGAAAACCGGCCGCCCACCGATCACTCCTTTGCCAACACATAGTCAAACTAAAGATGGCATAAGTGGCAGAACGCACTCTGCCACAATCAATGTGTTACGGACACTTAGCCGTTCCACTTGCAGAACTATCCCAACTTTCTCTAACTACAGAAACAACGGGCGGAGTATTGGTTGCTGTCGATCCAGTGAATACGAAACAGGCGTCTCCATCTTGGGGCGAAGCAATAGTGACTACTGCATCCTCACCGGTCACCTCAACGGTGTAGTCATCTAGCTGAGCAATAGCACTTATGGATGAAGCATCCAAATAGCCATTCTCCAGAGTTACAGCTTGGCCCTCAATCGTGAAAGAAGCTACTCCAGTGGTATTCCCTTGGTTTTCAGCAAGCGCTTGAGCCCGAACAATGCCAACTGCGGATTTCACACTGCCTCTGGCCGCTTCTACCGTCGCAACTTCTGCATTGCCGCTAAGATCCGCAAACCGCGGCAACGCAAACGCCGCCAGAATGCCCAGAATCACAATCACCATCACCAGTTCGATAAGGGTGAAGCCCTGCTCTTTTTTTGAAGCCATTGCTGTCATCATGGTACTGCTCCCGTTTTTGCTCTGTGTTGTCATCAATTAATAGTGGTTCGTACTTCGCCGGTGTCGGCGTCGTAGACGATGGTGCTGCCCTGGCCGTCGGCCTGATAGGTAAAGACGCAGTCCTGTCCCGGATTGCCGCCGGTGTCCGCCTGCACCGTCACCGCGTAGTCGGGGTTAGCGCCGGTTACGGTGGGGGCATTGGACTGCAGCACGCCGGCCCAGACCTGGCGGCAGCGGGCGATGTTCATGTTGGTGCTGGAGCTGTCCGCCGTGGTGCCGGTGGGCCAGCCGTCAGCGCCAACATCCACATCGTCGTTACCAAAACCCTGCACGTTGGTGGTGGCGGCGGTAAAGCCATTGGAGACCCACTGGGTTCTGACCAGCGCCACCCCGGCGCTCAGGGCTCCAGATGTTGCGCGGATGCTGCCTTCGTGCGCCTGCTCGGACAGCTCGGCGAACCTCGGCAACGCGAACGCGGCCAGGATCGACAGGATGGCGATCACCACCACCAGTTCGATCAGGGTAAAACCGGCCGGACGCCGGGCGTGTGTGTTACGGATCATAACTCTACCTCTGTTGTTGCTTGCACCCTGCTGTTGCTCTCATCCTGCCCAGCATCGTTTTTACCTGTCAACGGCACCGGGATCAGTGTCAGCCCGGTCACCCGTTCGCCCGGCTCCCTCCGGCCATTGCGATTACGATCCGCGTAATCGGTGCTGACCTGCCAGGCCAGAAGACCGTCCTCGCCCGGCAGGCGTCCTTCTATCATTATCGGCTGCCGGACCCGATAGATTAGCCGACCACGGCCATCCACCGGCTGACCTGGATCAGGCTGAAAACACCAACCGCCCGCCGGTAGTGACCGCGAACGGCAGGGCCCCCGATAGGCCTCCCAGCCATGGTTCAACAGCTCGAAGGCGTTGGTGCCGGCCAGCGCTTGCAGATCGCCGTCCCGTTGCAGCATGACCTCCGCGCCCTTGACCACCAGCGCGGCGCGCAGTTGGCTGAGTACGGACCGGACATGCTGGCGCTCGGCCTCGGCCGGTTCCCGGTCAAGGCGGTCGATCAGCACCCAGGCCAGGACACCGATGACACACACGGTCACCAGCAGGCGCAGCTTGCGGATGTTCGCCATCACGCTGGCGTCCGACAAGTCCCGCCCTGGCACCGGGTCAGCCCCGCCCCATCGCCGCGGCGCCGAGATCCCAGATCGGCAGAAACACCCCCAATGCGAGAATCAGAACCAGAATGCCCATCGCGACAATCAGAATGGGCTCAATGGACTCCGCCAGCCGTTTCAGGCCGTAGTCCACGTCTTCATCGTAAAAGTCCGCGACGTTGTTGAGCATCTCGTCCACCGAGCCGGTTTCCTCACCAACCGCGATCATCTGCAGAATCAGCGGCGTGAACATGCCACTCTGGCTGGCAGTCCGAAGCAGGCTTTCGCCGTGTTCAATCCCGGTGCGCATGTCTTTGATGTGAGCACCAATCCAGGCGTTGTCGGTGGCGTCGGCCACCACCGTCAAGGCCCGGGTCACCGGCATGCCCGCCGCCAGCATGGTGGCGAAGTTGCGGGCAAATCGGCTCAGGGTGATCATCTCCAGCAGACTTCCGATGATCGGCAAGCGCAGTTTGTATCGGTCCCAGGTCAGTTTGCCCCGCTCCGTCTGCTGCCACTGCCGGACAACCAGCGCACCGGCCGCCACTGCAAACAGAAGCACATACCAGTAACCCAACAGAAAGTCGGACGTACCGACCAGTACCTGTGTCAGAAACGGCAAGTCTGCGCCGAGCTTGTCGAACACGGCGGCGAATTTTGGAATGACCAGGAAGTTCACCACCATCAGCGCCGCCAGCAGCGCCACGATCACAAAGGTGGGGTAGCGCATGGCCTGTTTGAGCCGTCGCTTGGTGTCCCGTTCCAGTTCAAGGATGTCGGACAAGCGCCGGAAGGCGTCATCCAGCATCCCGGTATTCTCGCCCACGTGAATCATCGCCACGAACAGATCGGAAAATACCTTCGGATGCGCCTGCATGGCGGCCGCCATGGTGGTGCCAGCCTCAAGCCGGTTGGTGACGTCTTCCAGCACCTCAGCGAGCACCGGTGACCGGGTGGTTTCCGCCAGCCCCCGCATGGTCCGGATCAGGGGAATGCCGGCTTTGGTCAAAGCGTGCATCTGGCGGCAAAAGACGATCAGCTCGTCGAGGGTGACCCGCTTGCGAAACAGGGGTAAGTCGCCCAGCCGACTCGCCACCGATTCGGACTCAACCTGCTCCTGGATGGTCAGCGGTGTAATGCCCCGGCGCATCAGCTCCGCGGCCGCGGCTTCGGCGCTGGTGGCTGCCAGCGAGCCCTGCTGCACGCTGCCGGAGCTGTCTTTGCCGCGGTAGGAAAACTGCATTATGCCTTGCCTCCAGCGCCGTCAGTGAGCATCGGCGGTTCGTCGTCGGCGACATCCCCTTCGGAGGTGGCGGCCACCCGGGCAACCTCTTCCAGCGTCGTTACGCCCCGGAGCGCGTAATCCATGGCGCAACGGCCCAGCGGGCGATAGAGCGGACTCTGGCGGGCGGCCCGGGTAAAGCCGGAAACGTCCTGCCGGCGCAGGGCGTCCAGCATCGCCTCACTCATTTCCAGCAGCTCATAAACGCCGACACGGCCCTTGTAACCGGTGTTGCCACATTGGTAGCAGCCCTTGCCGTGGACAAAACCCGCTTCCAGGTCGATCGGGTCCAGATCAAACGATTCCAGCCAGACCCGTTCCTGATCGGTCGGCTCATAGGGCGCCGAACAGTTGTCGCACACCCGCCGGACCAGACGCTGGGCCACCACGCCGAGCAGGGAGCTGGCGACCAGGAACGGCTCGGCGCCCATATCGATCAGGCGCATGGCACTGCTGATGGAGTCGTTGGTGTGCAGGGTCGACAGCACCAGGTGACCGGTCATCGCCGCCCGCAGGCCGATCTCCACCGTTTCCCGATCCCGCATCTCACCCACCAGGATAATGTCCGGGTCCTGCCGCAGGGCCGCCCGCAACACGTTGGAAAACTCGAGTCCGATTTTCGGATTCACCTGCACCTGGGTGATACGCGGCAGGCGGTACTCGACCGGGTCTTCGGCGGTGATGATCTTCACCTCAGGCCGGTTCAGCTCGGTCAGCGCACCGTACAGCGTGGTGGTTTTACCGCTGCCGGTCGGGCCTGTCACCAGAATCATGCCATGGGGTTTCTTGATCATCCGCCGGAAGCGTTCGAGCAGTTCGGCCGGCATCCCGGTGGCATCCAGATCCAGCAAGCCCTGACTCTGATCGAGCAGTCGCATCACCACCGACTCGCCGTACTGAACCGGCATGGTTGACACCCGGACATCGATACTGCGGCCTTTCACCCGAATGTTGAAACGGCCATCCTGGGGCATCCGCTTTTCCGAGATATTCAAACCGGCCATCAGCTTCAGGCGCAACACCAGCGCGGCGTTGACCCGCTTCTCCTTCATCACCTGTTCCTGCAACACGCCATCCACCCGCTGCCGGATGCGAACGACGGTTTCGTCCGGCTCGATATGGATGTCGGAACTGCGCGCCTGGACGGCGTCCTCAAACAGCGTCTGCAGCAGCTTGACCACCGGGGCTTCGGCGCTTTCCGTTTCGGCGGACAGATCGGCGAGATCGAACGCGTCGTCGCCCAGTTCGTCTTCCAGTTCTTCGGCCAGCGAGGCGATCTCATCGGTGCGCCGGTAGACCAGATCGAGGGTGCTGAGCAGTTCACTCTCGCGCACCACCGCCTGCCGGATCGGCTGTTTCAGAACCCGGACCAACTCATCGTAGGCAAAAATATCCAACGGGTCGGCCATACCGACCAGCAGCTCACCGCTCTGCTCGGCCAGCACAATGGCCCGGAACCGGCGCGCCATGGCTTCCGGAAGTTTCTTCACCAGCTCGTTGTCGAACTGGTAATGGCGTAGCTGGACAAACGGAACATCGAGCTGGCGGGACAGGATGTTCAGCAGGTTGTCTTCATCGACGTAGCCCAGATCGATCAGCGTCCTGCCGAGCTTGCGACCGGTATTTTTCTGCTCTCGCAGCGCGGTCATCAGCTGATCTTCGGTAATGACGCCGTTCTGAATCAGCAGGTCACCAATACGAATTTTCTTCTTGGGTTCCGTTGCCATCATCCCGCCTGCAAAGTCTGTAAACGTTCACGCACAAAATCCGCCAGCACCGGCGACAACCCCGGCAAAGCCGCCGCCTGGCCATAGGCCCGGATGGCGCTGCGGATCTGGCCCTCACTCTCCAGCGCCAGGGCCAGCCCAACCCACCAGGCGGCCCGGCTGTCGTCAACGGTCAGCAGCGCGGACCAGTGCCGGGCGGCCTCCGCGCCGTTGCCGGCTTTCTGCAGCAAGGTGGCCAGCGTGACCCGATACTCCGGGTAACGCTCGACACTCGGCACCTGGCTTTGCAGTGTTGCCAGCGCACCGTAAAGATCGTCCAGCGACAACAACGCCCTGGCCCGCAGCAATCGCAGCTCGGGTTGTTCGGTGACCGCCGACGCCGGCAACCACTTCAAGGCCTCGTCAAAGCGCCCGTCCACCAACAGGGCTCTGGCCATTACCGCCCGGCTCATCGGTGCGGCCTGGGACTCAAGCAGGCGTTCCAGTCGGTTCTGGGCCTCGGGGATCTGCCCGTCCGCAATCAGCGTCTTGAGTTCCCGACTCAGATCACGATCCATGGCCTCCGGCGTTTGCCGTCGGTTCTTGATCACCGGCGCTGATGGGGGTTCTTCGGCAACGGCAGCCACCAAGGGTTCACTCACGGGCGGGCTGAGGTCTGTCCGGGCCGTGTCTTGCGCCGGCACTGCGGGCGCTTTCGTCTGCGCGGAGGCCACGGACGTGCGCTCGGCCGATGGTGGTTCAGCCCGACGTGCTTCCGGTGCCGACTGGGGCTGCTCAATGGCCAGCGCTGGCACCACCGAAGGCTCGGGCTCGGCCACCGGTTTCGCCTTGGGCGGAGCCTTCCCGCCATCCTCACCGGCCAGGCTTTCCATCGGCTTAGCCGGGGTTTCAACGTCGGGACGGGCCTGCACAGGCGCGGGGCGGGCAACGGCCTCGGCACTGGCGACAGGGGCAGCCGGTTCCGGCTTCCAGTGCTCCCAGCCAAACACCGCAAGCGCCACCAACAACGCTGCCACCGGGATCAGCACAACCAAGCGCTTGCCCCGGGAACGGCGTTTGACTGCCGTCGCCCGGCCGGTATAGGCCGCCGGTGCCGGCCTTTGCTGGCGCTGTTCCGCCGCCCGCAGGGCATCGTTCAGCAGGCTCATAACCACCTCGCCATCAAACCGGGCCGACGGGCGCTTTCCGTGTCGCGAATGGCACGCAGGACATGGGCTCGCCGGATCTGCTGGTCCCCGTCGCCCCAGGCCGCCAGCATCGCCTTGTGCGCCAGGACATTGACCAGCCGGGGTACGCCTCCGGAGGCCCGGCAAATCAGCTTCATGGCGCCGGAGGTAAACAATTCACCGCCGTTGTACCCGGCCTGGGACAAGCGGTGACGCAGATACTGGCCAATGGCGTCCCGGTCCAGGGGCATCAGTCGATAGTGAAAGG
>JBPEXU010000144.1:0-2207 GCA_052031225.1 Marinobacter sp.
GTACCGGTACTCGCCCCAGGAGCTGCCATTGTTCTGCCCTGCGACAGGCGATCGCCTCGGAGGCGGATGCCTGAGTATCGAGGCGATACTGGCGGCACCAATCGCCATCGACACTCCGGAACGTCAGCCTGGGCGTAACCTGTGCTTCGGCGCCCACCGGGTAGGCCTGGCCGCCGGCCCGGTGTTCCAGCACCTCGGCAATGTCGGTCCAGGCCGGTTCCGAACCGGACTCCGGTTGGCTTAACCACAGGCCCAGCGCGACGCCCGCCACCACCGCCGCCGCGATTGCCCTGCCCGCGTGTGTCCAGGCCCGACGCCAGCGTGTCAAAGGAATGACGTTGTCCGCTCCCGCGGCGGCGACCGGCGTCTGGCCCAGCAGGGCGGTCACGGCCTCCGGCATTGGCTGCTCGTCGATGGCGCGGTAACGAGCCTGGAGTAGGGTGTCCACCATCGCCAGTTCCGCCAGCCGGTCGGCGATGGCTGGATCGCGGGCAATGGCCTCACGCACGGCGGCCATTTCCGCCTCGGTCAGTTCCTGATCCAGGAACGCAGACAGGGTGTCGTCGGACAGGGTCATGGCTGAGTCCTCGGGTTCGCGGGTGACAGAGCCTGACTGAGCGCGGCCCGAGCCCGCGCCAATCGGCTCATAACGGTGCCTTTGGGAATGGACAGAATATCGGCGACGGCCTGATAGGACAGGCCCTGAAGCGCCACCAGTGAGAGGATCTGACGCTGGTCGTCCGGTAACCGTGCCATGGCGGCGTCGACCTGCTGCCATTCGATTTCCCGGGCCGTCTGGCGTTCACCGTCGACGATCTGGCCGGCACTCAGCTCCGGGCGCTCGGCCGCCTCACGCCGTACTTTCCGGGCCCGGCACTCGTCGATCCAGACATTGCGGCAGACCCGGAACGCCCATTTGGTCAGGTCGACGTCCGCCGGTGCCGGCCGCGCCAGCAACCGCTCCACGGTGGTCTGCAACAGGTCGTCGGCATCGGCCATGGCACCGGTCAGGGCATAGGCAAAGCGGCGCAAGGCGGGTAACAGTTCGGTGATTTCCTCTTGCATAGCACTCATTCAGAATCCGTGTTACCTGTAAAACGTCCCGGCCGGGGAGTTATTCCATCCCGTTCCGGAATTTTTACCGGCTCCGGACGTTGTATCACAGACCCCGTCTGCAAACACAGGAGCAGCATGATGCATTCCCGACACCCGGTTCGCTGGCTGATGTGGCTGTCGCTCGGACTGGCCGCGCCGCCAGTCTTCGCGCTCGGCGCTGGCGGCCTGGCCGGCGATACCGCCGAATTGGTCGAGCGCCAGGTCGAGCAACGGGCGGAACGCCTGGTTGAGGACGCCATCGTCCGGCAGGTGGAAACCCGACTGGAGATGCCGATCGAGCCGCCGACCCTGCCTCTTCCGGCCCTGCCCCGGACGGTGTCGGTGCCAACGGAGAGCGGCACGACCGCCTTCCGGGAAGTCCGGACCGAGGACGACTGGCGGGCGGTCGAGCGGCAATGGTTGCTGACCGGTACCGCCGAGACCATCGCAAACCTGAGCGGACCGGACATCGAGGTGCTGGAACGCCAGTCACTGCCCGGGCTCGGACTCACCGTGGTGCGCTTCCGGGTGACGCCGGCACTGGATTCCCGCGAGGCTCTGGCGCGCCGGTTCCCGGCGCTGGCCGACCGGTTCGACCGCAACCACGTCTACACACCGCAGACCACGACCAAGGTGCCTGGCGAGACCAGCCTGTCCCCCCGCTGGCGCACCCTGTGCACGGACCCGGTGCGGGTCGGCATGGTGGACGGCGCCATCGATGCCGGCCATCCAACCCTCCGAGGCGCCGATCTGGTTCAGCGCCGGTTTCTGGCGACGGCGCCGGGACGCGGCGCCCTGATGGCGGACCTGGCCCACGGCACGGCCGTCGCCAGCCTGATGGTTGGGCAGCGGGAGGGCCAGTGGCCGGCCCGGCTGCCGTCGGCGACGGTGGTCAACGCCGCCGCGCTGTATGACCGGGGCGACCTGACCGCGGGCGCGACACTCGGCCATCTGCTGGCGGCGCTGGACTGGCTGGCCGGGCAATCGGTCGGGGTGATCAACCTGAGCCTCACCGGGCCGGACAACCGGGTGCTGGCGGCCGCAATCCGCAGCCTGCTGGCCCAAGACGTGCTGCTGGTCGCGGCGGTGGGCAATGAGGGGCCGACCGCCCG
>JBPEXU010000145.1:0-6693 GCA_052031225.1 Marinobacter sp.
GACAGACTGGGGGTCATGCCTCGGGCTCCAAATAGGGGCTTAGGACCGCATCGAGCTTGCCTTGCGCGGTCAGGATCAGGTCGCAGGCCTCGCGTACGGCGCCGCAGCCGCCGGCGGCCTGGGTGCAGTAGTCGGCATGCTGGCGCACCAGCCAGTAACCATTCGGGACAGTGATGCCCAGCCCGGCAAAGCGAAGCGCGGGCAGATCCGGCAGATCGTCGCCCATGTAGGCGATCTGCTCCGGCGTGACAGCCATGGTGCGCACCAGCTCCTGCAAGGCGACTTTTTTGTCTTCCCGGCCTTGCATCAGGTGCGGGATGCCCAGATCTGACATGCGCTTTTCGGTCAGCGGGGAGCGGCGCCCGGTGATGACCGCGACGGTGATGCCGGCCGCCATCAGCTGCTTGAGCCCCAGCCCATCGAGGATATTGAACCCCTTGAGCTCATCGCCGTTGGCGCTGAAGTAGAGCTTGCCGTCGCTCATGATGCCGTCGACATCGAAAGCGATGAGCCGGATCCGGGCGGCCCGGGCGAGCAATGCGTCGCTCCAGTGGGCGCGCAGCGGGCTGTCCAGTGCCATCAGATGACCCCCGCGCGCAGCAGATCGTGCATGTTGATGGCGCCAACCAGGGCGCCGCTGTGATCGGTGACCGGGAGCGCGTTGATTTTCATCTCTTCCATGATATTCAGGGCCTCGGCGGCAAGATGGTCCGCTTCAATGGTCTTGCCCTGGCGGGTCATCACGGTCTCGATGGTGGTGTTGTGGATGTCGATCGGTTTGTCCAGAGTGCGGCGCAGGTCGCCGTCGGTAAAGACGCCGGTCAGGTTGCCCTTGGTGTCCACCACGGTGGTCATGCCTAGCCCTTTTCGGGACATCTCCAGCAGCGCGCCGCTGAGCTTGGTGCCCTCGGTGACCTTTGGAATCTGGTCGCCGGTGTGCATGATGTCGGAGACTTTGAGCAGCAGTCGACGTCCCAGGCTGCCACCCGGATGGGAGAAGGCAAAATCCTCGGCGCTGAAGCCGCGGGCTTCGAGCAGGGCCACCGCCAGGGCGTCGCCCATCACCAGCGTGGCGGTGGTGCTGGACGTCGGCGCCAGGCCGAGCGGGCAGGCCTCCACCGCCACCCGGACATCCAGGTTGGCCACGGCTTCTTTGGCCAGCACCGAATCCGGGTTGCCGGTCATGCTGATCAGCGGCGCGCCCATGCGTTTGATCAGCGGCAGAATCGTGACCACTTCGCTGGTGTTGCCGCTGTTGGAGATGGCAATCACCACGTCCTGGTTGGTGATCATGCCCAGATCGCCGTGACTGGCTTCACCGGGATGGACAAAAAAGGCAGGCGTGCCGGTGCTGGCAAGCGTGGCCGCGATTTTGTTGCCAATGTGCCCGGATTTTCCCATGCCTGTTACTACCACCCGTCCCTTGCAGGCCATGATGACTTCGCAGGCACGGGTGAAATGGTCGTCGATACGGTCTTCCAGAGCCTGGATCGCATCCCGTTCGATGCGGATGGCTCGGAGGGCGGAGGTCTGGAAGTCGTGGCTGGTCTGTTCGGTCATCGGGCTATGGCCTGGCTTGTTTCAGGATTCGTTGAACACCAAATGAAAGTGCGCGTAAGTATATCATTTTGTATGCCCGGTTCGGCTCCGTTACCGAAAGTTCAGTGAAACCGTTCATGTTGATCCGTATATTTTGGCGTCAATGCGTTGAGCTTCCGCCCCGGTTCGCATAATGTAGCCCCTCCTCGACAGGGACAGACTATGGATTCGACGGCTTATATATCACTGACCGATGTGGTGTTCTCCCGCTCCGGGCGGCGAATCTTCGATGGCATCACGCTGGATATTCCCAAAGGTAAAATCACCGCGATCATGGGGCCCAGTGGGACTGGAAAAACCACGCTGCTGCGCCTGATTGGCGGTCAGCTGAAGCCGGAATCCGGCAGCATCCGGGTCGCCGGTTTGGAAGTGCCCAGGCTCAAGCGTCGGGAGCT
The DNA here is from genome assembly GCA_052031225.1 of Marinobacter sp. Taxonomy (GTDB): domain Bacteria; phylum Pseudomonadota; class Gammaproteobacteria; order Pseudomonadales; family Oleiphilaceae; genus Marinobacter. Next base: position 1,995 of record JBPEXU010000145.1, read on the forward strand.
GTATGCGCTGCGGGAAAAGATGGGCATGTTGTTCCAGAGCGGTGCCCTGTTTACCGATCTGAGTGTGTTCGAGAATGTCGCCTTTCCGCTGCGGGTACATACCCGCCTGCCCGAAGACATGATCCGTGACATCGTCCTGATGAAGCTGGAAGCCGTTGGTTTGCGCGGCGCCCGGGATTTGATGCCGTCGGAACTGTCCGGGGGCATGACTCGCCGCGTTGCCCTGGCGCGCAGCGTGGCATTGGACCCGGAACTGATTATGTACGACGAACCGTTTACCGGTCAGGATCCCATTGCCATGGGCGTGCTGGTGAAACTGATCCGGGATCTGAACAGCTCCATGGGGCTGACCAGTGTTTTGGTGTCCCACGACGTGCCGGAATCTCTGAGTATCTGCCACTACGCATGCATCATCGCCGACGGCAAGGTCATTGGTGAGGGTACGCCGGAGGCGCTGAAAGCGCATCCGTCGGAGCGGGTTCAGCAGTTCCTGCAGGGGCAGCCGGATGGCCCGGTTCCGTTTCATTACCCGGCCAGAAGTGCCGCGCAGGACTACAGTCTGGAGGGCGTTCGGTAATGCTGGATCGCATCGCATCGCTGGGCCGGTCTGGGCTGGAAATCGTGGCCTCGCTGGGGCGCTCGGGCCGGTTTTTGTATGGCGTGCTTGCGGGCGTGCCGCGACCGGCCACCGGTTTTCCGTTGTTGGTTCGCCAGCTCTACGCCGTGGGTGTGTTGTCGCTTGCCATTGTGGTGGTGTCGGGCCTGTTCATCGGCATGGTGCTCGGCCTGCAGGGCTACACCATACTCAGCGACTATGGCTCAGAGTCGGCCATCGGTCAGATGATTGCACTGACCCTGGTGCGGGAACTGGGGCCGGTAGTGACGGCGCTTCTGTTTGCTGGCCGAGCGGGTTCGGCGCTGACCGCCGAAATCGGCCTGATGAAAGCCACCGAGCAGTTGTCCAGCATGGAAATGATGGGCGTGGATCCGCTGCGACGGGTTGTTGCGCCGCGTCTGTGGGCTGGATTCATTGCCATGCCGGTGCTGGCGGTCATCTTCTCGGTGGTCGGCATCTGGGGCGGTATGCTGGTGGGCGTCGAGTGGCTGGGCGTGTTCGAGGGCTCGTTCTGGAGCAACATGCAGGCGTCCGTGGATTTTGCCGATGACGTACTGAATGGTCTGATCAAGAGCGTGGTCTTCGGTTTTGTCTGCACCTGGATCGCGGTGTACCAGGGCTATGACTGTGTACCGACCTCCGCCGGTATCAGTTCCGCGACCACCAAAACGGTTGTTTACTCATCGCTGGCCGTGCTCGGTCTGGACTTCGTTCTGACCGCGGTCATGTTCGGCGATTTCTGAGTCACAGAGACAGGAGCCGGGAATGGCACAGAGAACCCTAGAAATCGTTGTTGGACTGTTCATGCTTGCCGGTCTTGCAGCGTTACTGTTTCTTGCGCTTCAGGTCAGCGGCCTGTCGCCAAAGGCCGCTGAGCAAACCTACAGGGTGTATGCACATTTTAATGACATCGGCGGGCTGACGCCGCGCGGTAAAGTCTCCATGGCCGGCGTGACGGTCGGACGTATCGAGTCCATCGAGCTCGATCCGCAGACGCTGCAGGCAAAGGTCACGATGGCAATTGACGCGGAGGTTGACTACATCCCGGCCGACAGTTCCGCAGTTATACGTACATCCGGGCTGCTGGGAGAGCAGTACATTGACATATCCATCGGAGGGGATCTGGAATCCCTCAAAGAGGGTGACCGGTTTTATTCCACTCAGTCGGCGATGAACCTGGAACGACTGATCAGCAACTTTGCCTCTGGCCGTTAGGTCGCGTGGTGCAAATGAGTGATAGAAAAACGCAGGAGAACCTGATGGTTGCCATGACCCAACGTTTGTTCGTCTTTGTCGCCCTGATGCTGTTGATGGCTGCGCAGGCCCAGGCGGACGAAGCGAGTGAGCTGCGAGACTATGCGAACGAGAATATCCAGCGTCTGGTGAACAAGCTCAATGAGGAGCGCGGTCTGTATGCGCAGGACAAGGAGGCGTTTTATCGCAGCATGGACGCGACGCTCAACCAGTTTGTCGATTTCCGCCGTATCGCGGCCCGGGTCATGGGGCGTTACGCCCGCCAGACCACGCCCGAACAGCGCGACGAGTTCGTGGAGAAGTTCAAGCGTAGCCTGTTCGACAGCTACGCCCAGGCGCTGGTGGACGCGGAGGATTTCACCATCGACGTGAAGGATGCCGTCATACTGCCGCAGGACGCCAACCGGGGTTCGGTGCAGATGGAGGTTGTCACCGCGTCCGGGAAACGGTATCCGGTGACCTATTCCATGTACCGCAACAAGCAAGACCGCTGGATGATGGAGAACGTCATTGTCGAGGGCGTCAACATCGGACTCGCGTTTCGGGATCGTTTTGCCCAGGAGATGGAGCAGCATCGGGGTGATGTCCAGAAGGTGATTGACGGCTGGGGGGATGCGGTCAAGTCGCTCAACCTTGAAGAGGAAGTGGACAAATCATGACCGGTCAGGCGCCGACGCTCGTCTGTCAGGGCGGGCGTATGGTCGTTGCCGGGGCGGTTGATGCCGCGAACGTGGTGGCACTGCGCCAGCAGGGCGAGGCGCTCATTGCCGCAGAGCGCCGCGATCTGGTGATCGACCTGTCGGCGCTGGAAACCGCCAACAGTGTGGTGCTGTCCATGCTGCTATGCTGGCAGCGGCTGGCGTCCTCTGAAGGCGTGAGGCTGACGTTCGAGGGTGTCACTGGTCGTCTGGCGTCTCTGGCGGCCCTGAGCAATCTTGACGGTGAGCTGACCCGGGCCGGTTAATTGGTTACAATCTCGCCCCTGATTTTCCCTAACACCCGAGGATGCACTATGGACGCCACCGAAGTTACTGAACTGGTCAAACAAGCCCTGCCCGGTTGTGAGGTTCAGGTACAAGTCGATGGTAACCACTATCTGGTCGTCGTGGTGGGCGAGGTATTCGAAGGTCTGCCGACCATCAAACGGCAGCAAATGATCAACAAGGCGCTGTTCCAGCAGATTATGGACGGTACCATTCACGCCCTTCACCCGAAAGCCTTCACGCCCGCGGAATGGGCCCAGCGCCAGGGCTGACACGCCCGCACGAGACAGGAAATCTATTGTGGACAAACTTCTGATCCGGGGGCGTAAGCCCCTCGACGGTGAAATCCGTATCTCCGGCGCCAAGAATGCCGCGCTGCCGATTCTGGCGGCGACCCTGCTGGCGGACGAGCCGGTAACCGTTGGCAATCTGCCGCACCTGCACGACATCACCACCATGATTGAGCTGCTTGGCCGTATGGGGGTGGAACTGATGATCGATGAAAAAATGAGCGTGGAAGTGCACGCCAACACGATCAAACAGTTTCACGCGCCCTATGAGCTGGTGAAAACCATGCGCGCGTCCATTCTGGTGCTGGGGCCATTGGTGGCCCATTTCGGTGAAGCCGAGGTGTCCCTGCCCGGCGGCTGCGCCATTGGCAGTCGTCCGGTCAATCTCCACATCCACGGCCTGGAGATGATGGGGGCCGACATCAAGGTTGAGAACGGCTACATCAAGGCCAAAACCAACGGCCGGCTCAAGGGCGCCCACATTTTCCTGGATACCGTCACCGTCACCGGGACCGAGAACCTGATGATGGCGGCGGCGCTGGCCGAAGGGAAGACCATTCTCGAAAACGCCGCCCGTGAGCCCGAAGTGGTGGACCTGGCCGAGTGCCTGATCGCCATGGGTGCCGACATCAAGGGCCACGGTACCGCCACCATCGAGATCAATGGCGTTGAGCGCTTGCATGGCTGTCACTACGACGTGTTGCCGGATCGTATCGAAACCGGAACCTATCTGGTTGCGGCGGCCGCGACCGGTGGCCGGGTCAAACTGAAGGACACCCGCGAAGATCTGCTTGAAGCGGTGCTGCTCAAGCTGGAGGAAGCCGGGGCGCACATTGCAACCGGGCCGGACTGGATCGAACTGGACATGAAGGGCAACCGCCCGAAAGCGGTGAACCTGCGAACCGCCCCCTATCCGGCGTTCCCAACCGATATGCAGGCGCAGTTTGCCGCCATGAATGCGGTGGCCGAAGGTTCTGGCACGATCGTGGAAACGGTGTTTGAGAATCGCTTCATGCACTTGCAGGAGCTGATTCGTATGGGCGCCGATATTACCCTCGAAGGCAATGCCGCGATTATCAAGGGGGTTGATCATCTGACCGGTGCCCCGGTGATGGCGACCGATTTGCGGGCCTCCGCGAGCCTGGTGATTGCCGGTCTGGTGGCCGAAGGCGACACCATCGTTGATCGCATTTACCACATCGACCGTGGCTACGAATGTATTGAAGAGAAGTTGCAGCTGCTAGGCGCCAGCATCCGGCGCTTGCCGGCCTAACCGACAGAGACGGAAAATCGGACGAGCCCATGACAGATTCCATCACCATCGCGTTGTCGAAGGGGCGGATACTTGAGGAAACACTGCCGCTGCTGGCCGAAGCCGGCATTGAACTGGTAGACGATGTCAAAAAGTCCCGCAAGCTGGTGTTTCCGACCACCGATCCGAACGTCAGGGTGCTCGTACTCCGGGCGACCGACGTGCCCACCTACGTTCAGTACGGCGGCGCCGATCTTGGGGTAACGGGCAAGGACGTGTTGATGGAGCACGGTGCCGAGGGGCT
>JBPEXU010000146.1:0-4051 GCA_052031225.1 Marinobacter sp.
CGCTGCCCGACCACATCGGCCCCAAAATGACATGTTGTCACCTTCTGGAATAGGCTACATTGTTGAAAAATAAACAATGGAGCCTGCCTATGCCGAACCCTCAGCTGTCCCCGACGATCCACGCCTTTCGCGACGATGCGCTCGGCCTGGACGATGCAACGGCGCTGGCCGCCCGGCTTCGCCGCCGGGAGGTGTCGTTCCGGGAGGTTACCGAGGCGGCCATTGCGCGGGCCCGGGAGGTGGAGCCGGTACTGAACAGCATTGTCACGGATCGCTACGACGAGGCGCTGCAGGCAGCGGCACAGCTGGACCAGAACCCCGACGAGGACGATCCCAGCCTGTTCCGGGGGGTGCCCACGTTTATCAAGGACAACCTGGACGTGACCGGGCTGCCAACGAGCCATGGCTCGGCCGCCGTACCACCCAACATCGCCCGCCATACCAGCCCATTTGCCCGGCAGCTACTGGCACAAGGCTATGTGTGCCTGGGCAAGTCGTCGCTGCCCGAGTTCGGATTCAACGCCACCACCGAGCCGGCGTTTACCCAGCCCTCCCGCAATCCCTGGAATCCGGCGTTTTCCACCGGCGCCTCTTCCGGCGGGTCCGCCGCCTTGGTGGCTGCGGGCGTGGTGCCGGTGGCCCACGCCAACGACGGCGGCGGGTCGATCCGGATTCCCGCCGCCTGCTGTGGCCTGGTGGGCCTGAAACCCACCCGGGGCCGGGTCGTGGACAACGACGCCGCCGCATCCTTGCCAATCAACATCGTCGCCGATGGCATTGTCAGCCGCTCGGTGCGCGATACCGCCGGCTTCCTCGCCGAAGCGGAACGCTTTTTCCGGAACCGGAAGCTGCCAGCGGTGGGCCGGGTGGAAGGCCCGCCGTCACGCCGCTACCGCATCGGCCTGGTGCTGGATTCCATCAACGGTCACCGCACCGACGATCCGACCCGCCAGGCGGTGGAGCAGACCGCCCGGCAGCTGGAACGGATGGGGCATGACATTGTGCCCATGGACGTGCCGGTGCCGGATACCTTTCCCGACGACTTTGCACTTTACTGGGCCATGCTCGCTTTCGGGGTGCGGCTGAACGGGCGCAAACTGATTCATCCCCAATTCGACAAACGCAAGGTTGATGGCCTGACCAACGGGCTGTCCGACATGTTCAAGCAGCAGTTCTGGCGGATTCCCGGCGTGCTCTGGCGGCTCAGGCGCTCAGCCAGGGATTACGCCCGGGCGATGCGGGGTTACGACGCGGTGCTGACGCCGGTCCTCGGCCACACCACGCCGCCACTGGGGCACCTGAGCCCGACAGTACCGTTCGACACCCTGTTCGAACGCCTGACCCGCTACGCCAACTTCACCCCATTGGCAAACGCCACCGGAGCGCCGGCGCTGTCGATGCCGGCGGCGCTGACCCTCGACAACCTGCCCATCTCCGTGCAGCTCATGGGCCAGCACGGCGGTGAACGAACGTTGCTGGAGCTGGCCTACGCCCTGGAATCGGAGCCTAGCTGGCCCAGCCTCTGGCGATTGGGCCAGGCTCAGGCCGGTGCGGCGTCGAACGAGGCGGTCAGCGCGTCCGGCGCGCTGGGGGTATAGGCGAAGCCCGGAAAGACCGCCATCACCCGGCGGAAGCTGTCCTCCAGCGGTGCCTCGATGGCCAGCGGCTCACCACTGACCGGGTGATCAAACCCGATGCGGGTGGCGGCCAGCATCAGTCGGCCACCGCCGAAGCGGTCGGCAAAATACCGGTTGTGCCGGCCCCGGCCGTGGTTGGCGTCACCGATGATCGGGTGGCTGATGTGTTTCATATGGCGGCGAAGCTGGTGTTTCCGGCCGGTTTCCGGGAACAGCTCGACCATGCCGTAGCGGCTGGTCGGGTAGGTTTCGATCCGGACCGGGATTTCGGTGGTGGCCAGAGTCCGGTAACGGGTCCGCGCTTCGCGCACCGGCTGTTCACTGCCCTTCTGGCGTCGGTCTTCCGGCTCGTCCCGGAGTGGATGGTCGATCACGCCCGAGGCCGCCGGCCAGCCCCGCACCATCGCCAGATAGGTCTTGCGCACCTGCCCGGCCATTATGGCCACGCCCAGAATCCGCGCCACCTCCGGATCGCGGGCAAACACCAGCACCCCGGAAGTGGGCCGGTCCAGGCGATGCACCGGGTACACGTGGCGGCCACCGTTCAGGGCCCGGGCATACTGCAGGGCAAACTCGGTTTCGTGTTTGTCGATGGGGCTGCGATGCACCAGCAGGCCCGCCGGTTTGTGCACCACCAGCAGCCACTCGTCCCGGTAAAGTTCGGTCAGCGGATTCTTCACTGCCCCCCCACAAATCGCATTCCGATATCAATCAAGCTGAAACGCCTGCGGCCGTTATAGAGTCTATAGTGATAAAGAAACTCTCGCCCACAGGATCCCCTCATGAACTGGTTTTCCCGCAGTATCCTCAACCGCGTACTGACCATCGTCGTCTGCGCCAATCTGGTGATCGCGCTTATGGCCGGCAGTTACTTTCGCATCTCTTTGTCAGCCAAGGACGATTACCACCACCTGGCCAGTGTCGAGATGGTACAGGCACTGGCGGCCCAAGACATCCTGATCTCCTTTAAAACCCAGGTTCAGGAGTGGAAAAACGTCCTGCTTCGGGGGGCGGACGACGGCCAGCGCGAGAAGTACTGGGGTCGTTTCCAGGCCCGCGAAGCAGACATCCAAAGCCAGCTGGATGCCCTGATACCCGAACTCAAGGAACCCCAGGCCAAACAGCTGATGAGCGATTTCAAGGCCGCTCACCGTCAGATGGGGGTAGCTTACCGCAAAGGCTATGACGCTTTTGTCGCCGCCGGCTACGATCACACGGCGGGCGACGCGGCTGTCGCGGGCATTGACCGGGAGCCGGCCAAACTGATTCAGCAAGCGACCGAAGAAATCCGTGGTATGAGCTTGCAGAACGCACAAGGACTCCGCGACAGCATCACCCGCTCAGCATGGACCTCCGGCGGCCTGTTACTTGCCGCCATTCTCCTGAGTACGGTGGCCTGCATCTTTGTCCTGGTTCGCTCGGTGGTGCGGCCGACTCAGAAGCTGGTGACCCAGCTCAGCAAGCTGGGCCAGGGCGACCTGTCCGACCCGGTGACCCTGAAACGACCGGACGAACTTGGCAGGCTCGCGGACACAGCCCGGGCCCTGCACAGCTTCCTGGCAGAAACCGGCCGACTTCTGAAGAGCAACGCCGAGCAACTGACTCAGACCGCCGGGGTATTGCGCGCCAACGCCCAGACGGTTTCCGATCAGTCCGATCAGGCCCACCAGCGTATTGAGCAAATTGCCACGGCGATGAACGAAATGTCCGCGACCGCTCAGGATGTGGCCAACCACGCCGCCTCCGTGGCGACGCAAGTGGATGAGACCGCCGGCCAGACCGAAGAAGCCGACCGGCAGATCCACCGGGCCGTCGAGAGCATGAACCGTCTGACCGATCAGATCCGAAGTTCAACCGAAACCGTCAACCGGCTGGCCGCCGATGGCCGCCGCGTCGGCGATGTGATGCGGGTAATCCGGGAAATCGCCGACCAGACCAACCTGTTGGCTCTGAACGCCGCCATTGAAGCTGCGCGCGCCGGAGAAGCCGGCCGTGGGTTCGCGGTGGTGGCCGACGAAGTGCGCAATCTGGCGGCCAAAACCCAGGAAGCGACGGTCGAAATCGACCAGATTATCGAAGCGATCGGCTCCGCCTCCCAGGATGCGACCGAGTACATGCAAGCCTCCGAGGTGGTTGGCGGCGAGAGCAAGGAGTCGGTCGAAGAAGTCCGGCAGACCCTGGAAGGCATCAACCAGCGCATGGTCAGCGTGAACGATGCCACCACCCAGGTGGCCACGGCGGCGGAGCAGCAGACCAGCGTCAGCGAGGACATCAATCGCAACGTCACCGAAGTGTCGGAGATTTCCGAAGCCATGCATCAGGTCGCCGAAGACAACCTGAGGACCGTGCCGGAGTTGGAAAGCATGGCGAACAAGGCCCAGGAGCTGGCGGCGCGCATCCGCGCCTAATCCGCC
>JBPEXU010000147.1:0-6825 GCA_052031225.1 Marinobacter sp.
ACGGGCGTCCGGGCTGGCACATCGAATGTTCGGCGATGTCCACCCGCTGTCTGGGGGACACCTTCGATATCCATGGTGGCGGGCCGGATCTGCTGTTCCCGCATCACGAAAACGAAATTGCGCAGTCCGAATGTGCAACCGGACACACCTTTGTCAATACTTGGATGCACGCCGGTGCGATCCGGGTGAACAAGGAGAAGATGTCCAAGTCGCTCGGCAACTTCTTTACCATCCGGGAGATTCTTGACCAATACCCGGCGGAGGTGGTGCGGTACTTCCTGGTGTCTAGCCATTACCGGAGTCAGGTCGACTATTCCGAGGACAATCTGGTCGAGGCCGGGCGCTCTCTGACCAAGCTCTATCACGCGCTGCGGGGTATCGTGCCGGCGAAAGAGGCCGAGGTGCCGGAAACCGGGCACGACCGTCGCTTTACCGAACTGATGGACGATGACTTCAATACCGCGGGTGCCATCTCGGTGCTGCACGCGGTGGCCAACGAGATCAATCAGTTCCGTCGCGACGGCAAAGAACACGAGGCCAAACAAAGCGCCGCCGTGCTGGTGCGGCTGGGGGCTGTGCTTGGTTTGCTGCAGCAGGATCCGGAGGCGTTCTTCCAGGCCGATACCGGCGGCGAACTCAGTGCCGATGAGATCGAGCGGCTGATTCAGGCCCGCGCGGACGCGCGCAAGGCCCGGGATTTTGCCGAAGCCGACCGGATTCGGGACGAATTGCAGGAAAAAGGGATCATCCTCGATGATACCCGCGAGGGCACGACCTGGCGCCGGGCTTGAGGCCCGGCCAACCACGCCGATGCCCCTGGTGTTGCCAAGGATGGGAATGACCTCATACGTAAATTCCCGTACAATGCAGCGCTCAAATTAGAATGCCCCCGGAGCCGGCCCCAGTTTGCAGGGTCGGTGTCTGAACGGGGGACCCGGGAAAGTAATCCATTGAGGCAGACAACGATGACAGAACGCGTACAAATTGGCGGCATTCAGGTCGCGAAGAATCTGTATGATTTCGTGAACAACGAAGCGATTCCGGGCACCGGTATCGATGCGGACAAATTCTGGGCGGAATTTGACAAGATCGTCAACGAGCTGGCTCCGCGCAACCGCGAATTGCTGGCCAAGCGTGACGCCATCCAGGAAAAGATGGACAGCTGGAACCGGGAGCACAAAGGCAAGAAGCTGGACATGGCCGAGTACAAGGCCTTCCTGAAAGAGATCGGTTATCTGGTGGATGAGCCGGAAGACTTCAAGATCACCACCGCCAATGTCGATCCGGAAGTGGCGACCATGGCCGGTCCTCAGCTGGTGGTTCCGATCATGAACGCCCGCTTTGCGCTGAACGCTGCAAATGCCCGCTGGGGCAGTCTGTACGACGCGCTCTATGGCACCGACGCCATTTCCGAGGACGGCGGCGCCCAGAAAGGCCCGGGTTACAACCCGGTGCGCGGCGCCAAGGTCATCGAGTGGGCCCGCAACCTGCTGGACGGCTCCGCCCCTCTGGCGTCAGGCAGCCATAAAGACGCCGCCAAATACTACGTGGACAACGGCAAGCTGGTGGTGAAGCTTCAGAACGGTGAAACCACCGGCCTGAAGGACGAGTCCGGTTTTGTCGGTTACACCGGTGCGGCAGATGCGCCTACCGGCGTGCTGCTGGTTAAAAACGGCATGCACTTTGAAATCCAGATCGATGCGAGCCATCCGATCGGCAAAGACGACGGCGCCCACGTGAAAGACGTTCTGATGGAGTCGGCTCTGACCACCATCATGGATTGCGAGGACTCGGTCGCGGCGGTCGATGCGGACGACAAGACACTGGCGTACCGCAACTGGCTGGGGCTGATGAAGGGCGACCTGGAGGAAACCTTCGAGAAGGGCGGCAAGCAGCTGACCCGGAAAATGAAGGAAGATCGCACCTACACCGCTGCCGACGGCAGTGAGCTGGTCCTGAAAGGCCGCAGCCTGATGTTTGTCCGGAACGTGGGTCACCTGATGACCAATCCGGCGATCCTGCTGAAGGACGGCAGTGAGGTTCCGGAGGGTCTGATGGACGGTCTGATCACGTCTCTGATCGCCATCCACGATCTCAAGGGCAACGGTAAGTTCAAGAACAGCACCACCGGTTCTGTCTACATCGTCAAGCCCAAGATGCACGGTCCGGAGGAAGTGGCCTTCACCAACGAGTTCTTCGGTCGCGTGGAAGACGCGCTGGGCCTGCCGCGCTACACCCTGAAAGTGGGCATCATGGACGAGGAGCGTCGCACGACCGTGAACCTCAAGGCCTGCATCCACGCCGCGAAGGAGCGTGCGGTGTTCATCAACACCGGCTTCCTTGACCGCACCGGTGACGAGATCCACACCTCCATGGAGCTGGGGCCGTTCATCCGCAAAGGCGCGATGAAGCAGGCCACCTGGATCAACGCTTACGAGCAGTGGAACGTGGATATTGGTCTGGAAACCGGCTTCCGGGGTGTCGCACAGATTGGTAAGGGGATGTGGGCCATGCCGGACCTGATGGCGGGCATGCTGGAGGCCAAGATTGGTCATCCGAAGGCCGGTGCCAACACCGCCTGGGTGCCGTCTCCGACCGCTGCAACCCTGCACGCGACCCACTACCATCAGGTGAATGTGGCTGAGGTTCAGCAGCAGCTTGAGAGTCGCGCCCGTGCCAACCTGGATGACATTCTCACGGTGCCGGTGATGGACGATCCGTCCTCGCTCAGCGCGGAAGACATTCAGCAGGAGCTGGACAACAACGCGCAGGGCATTCTGGGCTACGTGGTGCGCTGGATCGACCAGGGCGTGGGGTGTTCCAAGGTGCCGGACATCAACAACGTGGGCCTGATGGAAGACCGCGCAACACTGCGTATTTCCTCCCAGTTGCTGAGCAACTGGCTGCACCATGGTATCTGCACCGAAGCGCAGATTATGGAAACCATGAAGCGTATGGCCAAAGTGGTGGATGAGCAGAACGCCGGCGATCCGAACTATCGCAACATGGCGCCGAACTTCGACGACAGCGTCGCGTTCCAGGCGGCCTGCGATCTGGTGCTGAAAGGTCGCGAGCAGCCGAACGGCTACACCGAGCCGCTGCTGCACGCGTACCGTCTGAAGGCGAAGGCCAAGTAAGCCTGGTATTCGTCGACAGCATAAAAAACCCGCGGTTTTTCGCGGGTTTTTTTATGTCTGGCTGCGGGGCTGAAATCTCAGTCCGCGACGGTGGCGGTCAGTCCTTGTGCAGCACGTCCGCCGCGTACAGGGTATTCTGCAACAGAGTGGCGATGGTCATTGGGCCAACGCCACCGGGCACGGGGGTGATGTAGGCGGCGCGTTCGGCGGCGGCTTCGAATTCGACATCGCCCTGGAGTTTGCCATTTTCCAGCCGGTTGATGCCGACATCAATCACCGTGGCGCCGGGCTTGATCCATTCCCCTTTGACCAGCCCCGGTTTGCCCGCGGCGGCGATGAGAATGTCTGCTTCGCCCACAAATTTGGCGAGGTCCGGTGTGAACCGGTGGCATACCGTGGTGGTGGCGCCTTTGAGCAGCAGTTCCATGCTCATCGGGCGGCCCACGATGTTGGAAGCGCCAACGATGACCGCGTGCTGGCCTTTGTACGGGGTGTCCACCGAGTCCAGCAGAGTAATGACGCCGGCGGGGGTGCAGGGGCGCAGGGCCGGTCGGCGCTGCATCAGTCGGCCGATGTTATACGGGTGGAAGCCATCGACGTCTTTGTCCGGGCGGATCTTGACCAGGATCGGGTCGGCATCCAGATGTGCGGGCAGGGGCAGTTGCACCAGGATGCCGTCGACGGCCGGGTTTTCGTTCAGCTCATCGATCAGGGCTTCGAGTGCGTCCTGGGAAGTGTCCTCCGGCAGGTCGTACGACAAGGACAAAATGCCGGCTTGCTCGCAGGCTTTTACCTTGTTGCCGACGTACACCTCGGACGCCGGGTCGTTGCCGACCAGAACAACGGCCAGTCCCGGGGCTCGAAGGCCTTTCTGCTTGCGAGCCTCCACGCCGGCGGCGACCTGCTGCCGGACCTGGGCGGCTATCTCTTTTCCGTTAATCAGTTTGGCGCTCATGGTTCCGTCTTGTCGGTTGGGCATCGGGAATTAGGGCGGGCAATTGTCTCATGGTTCCGGCCGCTCGCCAATTGGCGGGCGCCAGGCCGGGAACTTTTCCTTGTAATTACAGTCACTCAATCGGACTCATCACCGCCGTTTTTGCAAATCCGAGTTGACGAGGCCGTCCGGCGCCGGTAATATGCGCGCCAACTTTGCTGAGGCACTTGTTGTTCAGTGTGACGGGGTATAGCGCAGTCTGGTAGCGCGCCTGCTTTGGGAGCAGGATGTCGGGAGTTCGAATCTCTCTACCCCGACCATTTCCCTGGATATTCAGGTGGGCGAACGGTTATGCGCCCGTAGCTCAGCTGGATAGAGCAACGGCCTTCTAAGCCGTGGGTCGCAGGTTCGAGTCCTGCCGGGCGTGCCATAAAGCCGTCGGTAAGGCCGGCGAGGGGCCTCCGTCAACAGCAAAGTTCAAAGATGGTAGACGATGCCTGTCGGCATATCTCAGTTGTGGTGGACGTAGCTCAGTTGGTAGAGCTCAGGATTGTGACTCCTGCGGTCGAGGGTTCGAGCCCCTTCGTCCACCCCATTTTTCCTCCTGAATGTTTTTCCGCGGTAAACTGAACTCTGGTCTGTTGTTCCTGATCCTGTTCAGCATCTGAGTTGCGAGAGTGGCGGAACTGGTAGACGCGCTGGATTTAGGTTCCAGTGGGGCAACCCGTGAGAGTTCGAGTCTCTCCTCTCGCACCATTTCTCTGTCAATACCCTGTTGTTTCTTCTTGAGCACCGGTGGCGACTGTCGCGTGCGTGCAGGTGATTCTCTCGGCGGGGTAAACCGTGATAAACTACCGGCTTTTCATTTTCGGTCCGTCCTGGCGAATTCGGCTTCGGAAGGACTTTTGGCATATTTTTCATACACATACCGAACCTGTAATTTGAGGATCTTCCATGCAAGTGTCTGTTGAAACGACCTCCAACATCGAGCGTCGCATGACGATTGGTGTGCCCGCCCAGGAAATTGATCAGGCGGTTCAGAAACGCCTGCAGGAAACTGCCCGTACTGTGCGCCTGAACGGTTTCCGGCCCGGCAAGGTGCCCATGAGCGTGGTCAAGCGTCGTTTCGGTGCGAGCATCCGCCAGGAAGTGGTTGGCGAGGTCATGCGTGATAACTACATCAAGGCACTGCAGGAGCAGGACATCAACCCCGCTGGCTGGCCGAAGTTTGAGCCGAAGACCATGGAAGAGGGCAAGGATCTGGAGTTCGTGGCGATCTTCGAGGTGCTGCCTGAAATCGAGCTGGGCGATCTGAGCAAGATCTCCGTCGAGAAGCCGAAGACTGAAGTGACTGACAAAGACGTCGACAACATGATCGACAACCTCCGTCGTCAGCAGGCCACCATGAAGGAAGTCAAGCGCAAGTCCAAGAACAAGGACGTTGTGACCATCGACTTCAAGGGCTTTATCGACGGTGAGGAGTTCGAGGGAGGTGCCGCGGAAGGGCATCGCCTGACTCTGGGTTCCGGCCAGATGATCCCCGGGTTCGAGAAGGGCATCGTTGGCGGCAAGGCGGGCGAAGAGCTTGAGATCGAGGTGACCTTCCCCGAGGACTACCATAACGAAGACCTGGCGGGTAAGCCGGCCAAGTTCCAGATCAAGATCCACAAGGTGGAAGAGCCCCAGCTGCCGGAGCTGAATGCCGAGTTCTTCCAGCGGTTTGGTATCGAGGCGGAAGACGAAGAAACCTTCCGGGCCGAGGTTCGCAAGAACATGGAGCGCGAGCTGAAGCAGGCGATCTCCAACAAGGTCAAGAACGACGTGGTGGATGGTCTGCTGGAAACCACCGAGCTGGAAGTGCCGTCGGCGCTGATCGACCAGGAAATCGACCGCCTGCGCCAGGATGCGGTTCAGCGCTTCGGTGGTCAGGTTGACTTCAAGCAACTGCCGAAGGAAATCTTTGAGGAACAGGCCAAGCGTCGCGTCAAGACCGGTCTGCTGTTCCAGGAAGTGGTCAAGAAAAACGACCTGAAAGCCGAACCGGAAAAGGTGGAAGAAAAGATCCAGGAGATCGCTTCTACGTATGAACAGCCGGAAGAGGTGGTGGCGCACTTCAACAGCAATCCTGAGCAGAAGGCTCAGATTGAGTCTTCGGTGCTGGAAGACGCCGTTGTTGACTACGTGCTGACCCAGGCTAAGGTCAAAGAAAAGAAAATGAAGTACGAGGAAGCGGTCGCAGCCGGTCAGCCGCAGCGCTGATCCGGCGTGACCGGTGCCTGTCACCGGTCACCCTGGCCGAACCCGAAAACAGCCGGCTTGTCCGGCTGTTTTCATCTGGGCCGTCTGGTGGCACAGTAACGGGTGCCAAGATCAAGAAAAAAACCGTGGTTGCGACCACAACCCAATGTCCAAAAGGAGTTCAGGCGCACATGACGCAGAAACCAATTGATGGTCCCGCAATGGTTACCAGCTCCGGCCTGGTGCCGATCGTTATTGAGCAGACCGCCCGTGGTGAGCGCTCGTTTGACATTTATTCCCGCCTGCTGAAAGAGCGGGTGATTTTCCTGGTTGGCCCTGTGGAGGATCACATGGCAAACCTGATTGTGGCGCAGCTGCTGTTCCTGGAATCCGAGAATCCGGACAAGGACATCCACCTTTACATCAACAGCCCCGGCGGTTCGGTCACGGCCGGTATGTCGATCTACGACACCATGCAGTTTATCAAGCCCGATGTTGCCACCCTTTGTGTCGGTC
>JBPEXU010000148.1:0-7581 GCA_052031225.1 Marinobacter sp.
GCGCCAGCATCGGGCCGCGAACAACGTCACCGATCGCCCAGACACCGGGCGCTTCGGTCTTGCAGTTGTCGTCCACGAAGATGAAGCCGCGCTCGTCCATCTGAACGCCGGAATCTTCCGACAGCAGATTGTCGGTATACGGACGGCGACCAACAGCCACGATCAGTTTATCGAACTTGGCTTCCTGCTTGCCCTTGGCGTCTTCGTAGGTCACGTTGACCAGCTTGCGCTTGACTTCGGCACCGGTCATGCGGGCGCCCATGATGATGTTAAGCCCCTGCTTCTGGAACTGTTTGAGCGCATCTTTGGCGACTTGCTGGTCCACCGCCGGCAGGAAGGTATCCTGGGCTTCCAGAATGGTCACTTCCGCACCAAGACGGGCCCAGACACTGCCCAGCTCCAGACCAATGACACCAGCACCAATGATGCCCAGACGCTTGGGCACTTCGGTGAACTCCAGGGCGCCCTCGGAATCCACAATGTACTCACCGTCGAACGGCGCCGGTGGAATCTCGATCGGCTTGGAGCCGGTTGCGATGATGACGTTGTCGGCCTCGTAGGTCTTGGTGTTGCCGTCCTTGTCGGTAACTTCCACTTTCCGGCCTGCCAGCAGCTTGCCGTGGCCATGAATGGAGGTAACGCCGTTGGACTTGAACAGACCGGCAATACCGCCGGTGAGCTGCTTCACGATGCCGTTCTTGCGTTCCATCATCTTGGCGATATCGATCTGGATATCCTTGGCGATGATGCCCTGCGCTTCGTAATCGTGACTGGCCTCCTCAAACTTGTGGGAAACCTCAAGCAGCGCCTTCGATGGAATACAGCCCACGTTCAGGCAGGTGCCACCCAGCACCTGGCTTTTACCATCTTTGGACGTCCAGGATTCGACACAGGCGGTCTTCAGACCAAGCTGAGCCGCTTTAATGGCGGCCACATAACCACCGGGGCCGGCACCAATGACAATGACGTCGTACTTATCAGACATAGTTCATCCCGTTTTCTGATTCGTTAATGGTCAGCTCACACGTCCAGCAGAATACGCGCCGGGTCTTCGATCATTTCCTTGATGGCGACCAGGAACTGAACCGCTTCCTTGCCGTCGATCATGCGGTGATCGTATGACAGTGCCAGGTACATCATGGGCAGAATCTCGACCTTGCCGTTCACCGCCATCGGCCGCTCCTGAATCTTATGCATACCCAGAATCGCCGTCTGCGGCGGGTTCAGGATCGGCGTGGAAATCAGTGAGCCGAAGATGCCACCGTTGGTGATGGTAAAGGTGCCGCCGGTCATCTCCTCGATGCTCAGCTTGCCTTCGCGGGCCTTGGTGCCATATTCGATGATCTTCTTCTCGATATCGGCCAGGCCCAGGGCATCAACATCCCGCACCACCGGTACCACCAGGCCGCGGTCCGTGGACACAGCCACGCCGATATCCTGATAGCCGTGGTACACCATGTCGTTGCCGTCAATGGAGGCGTTGACCGCTGGGAAGCGCTTGAGCGCCTCGGTCGCAGCCTTCGCAAAGAACGACATGAAACCCAGTTTCACGCCGTGGCGCTTCTCGAAGCTCTCTTTGTACTGTTTGCGCAGCTCCATGACCGGCTTCATGTTGACCTCGTTGAAGGTGGTCAGCATGGCCGCGTTCTGCTGCGCCTCAACCAGACGCTTGGCGATGCTCGCGCGCAGACGGGTCATCGGCACGCGCTTCTCCGGGCGCTCGCCCTGAGCCACATTGACTTCCGGCATGCCGGCGGTGGACGCCGGCTGGCTGGCGCCGGCTGACTTGCGGCTGTCGATGTAGTTCTGGACGTCTTCCTTGGTAACCCGGCCGTCTTTGCCGGTGCCCTTGATGGCGGCTGGATCGACGTCGTTTTCCTCAGCGAGCTTGCGCGCTGCCGGGCTCAGAATCGCCTCGCCGGCATCCGCAGCCTCATTGCCAGCGGCTTCCGGCTTGGTCTCGCTTTTCGCCGGTTCGGGCTTGGACTCACCCGCCGCACCTTCCTTAAACTTTCCGATCACTTCACCGCTTTCAACGGTGTCACCCTCACCTTTGAGGATTTCCTCAATCACGCCATCGGCCGGCGCAACGACTTCCAAAACCACTTTGTCGGTTTCGATATCGACAATCAGCTCGTCACGGGAACAGGCTTCACCCGGCTGCTTGTGCCAGGTCGCGACGGTACCCTCTGCGACCGACTCTGGGAAAACGGGGGCTTTAATCTCTGTTGACATTACGGATCCTTAGTTCGGTAGCTCGTCAGATTTCAAACGCGTCGTTGACCAGTTTCTTCTGCTCTTCAATGTGAACCGACATGTGTCCACAGGCAGGAGCAGCCGAAGCCTCACGACCGGCATACTGAAGGTACAGCTTGGGATTCAGGCGCTGCAGTGCGTTGCGCATGTGGTGCTGACTGCAGTACCAGGCTCCCTGGTTCATCGGCTCTTCCTGACACCACACCACGGTCTTGAGCTTGGTGTACTGGCTCAGGAGTTCGTCCAGATCGTCTGCCGGGAACGGGTACAGCTGCTCGATGCGAATAATCGCCACATCGTCGCGCTCGTCCGCCTTTTTCTTCTCCAGCAGATCGTAGTAGACCTTGCCACTGCACATGATCAGCCGGGTAACCTTCTTCGGATCGGACGGTTCTTTCTCCGGCAGCACGGTCTGGAAGGTTCCGGACGTCAGGTCATCCAGATCGGACGTAGCCTCTTTGTGACGCAGCAGGCTCTTCGGCGTGATTGCGACCAGCGGCTTGCGCAGCGGGCGCTTGACCTGGCGGCGCAGCATATGGAAGACCTGCGACGGCGTGGTCGGCACACAGACCTGAATGTTGTGTTCCGCACATAACTGCAGGAAACGCTCCAGGCGTGCGGAGCTGTGTTCCGGCCCCTGCCCTTCGTAGCCGTGCGGCAGCAACAGGGTCAGACCGCACAGGCGTCCCCACTTGTGCTCGCCACTGGTCAGGAACTGATCGATGACCACCTGGGCACCGTTGGCAAAATCGCCGAACTGGGCTTCCCAAACCACCAGACCGTGAGGCGCGGTTGTCGCATAGCCGTATTCGAAGGCCATCACCGCCTCTTCCGACAGCAGCGAGTCGTAAATTTCGAACTGCGGCTGATCTTCAGACAGGTGCTGCAACGCGATGTGGGTTGAGCCATCTTTCTGGTTGTGCAGGACTGCATGGCGGTGCGAGAAGGTACCGCGGCCGACGTCCTGACCGGTCAGCCGGATCGGGTGTCCCTCGTCCAGCAAGGTCGCGTAAGCCATGATCTCGCCGTAACCCCAGTTCAGGGACAGCGCACCAGCGGTCATCTTCTCGCGGTCGTTAATGATCTTGGCCACCTGGCGCTGGACGCTGAAGCCCTCAGGCACCTGGGTCACCTTCTTACCCAGCTTTTGAATGGTCTTCAGATTGACACTGGTCTTGCACTTGGCCGTCCACTCGTGGCCCAGGTACGGTGTCCAGTCGACGTACAGCTGCTTGTTCGGCTCTTTGACCAGGGACTTGACCACGTGTTCGCCTTTATCGAGCGAATCGCGGTAGTCGGTTTCCATCTGCTTGGCCTGTTCTTCGGTAATGACACCGTCGGCGATCAGGCGCTCGGCGTAGAGCGTACGGGTGGTCTTGAGCTTACGAATTTTTTCGTACATCAGCGGCTGAGTCGCGGCCGGCTCATCCGCTTCGTTGTGTCCGCGGCGACGGTAGCAGACCAAGTCGATTACCACGTCGCGCTTGAATTCGTTGCGGTAGTCCATGGCCATCTGGGTCACGAACATCACCGCCTCGGGGTCGTCGGCGTTGACGTGCAGAATCGGCGCCTGGACCATCTTGGCGACGTCGGTGCAGTACTCGGTTGAGCGAGCGTCTTCCTGCCGGCTGGTTGTGAAACCAACCTGGTTGTTGATCACGATATGGACGGTACCGCCGACGCCGAAGCCGCGGGTCTGGGACATCTGGAAGGTTTCCATCACCACGCCCTGGCCGGCGAATGCGGCGTCACCGTGCATGATGATGGGCACAACCTGACTGCCGTCCTTGTCACCACGGCGGTCCTGACGCGCGCGCACAGAGCCCTCCACCACCGGGGACACGATCTCCAGGTGAGACGGGTTGAACGCCATGGCGAGGTGCACCTCACCGCCCGGGGTCATGACGTTGGACGAGAAGCCCTGGTGATACTTAACGTCGCCGGAACCGAAGTCCGCCAACTTCTTGCCCTCGAACTCATCAAACAGTTCTTTCGGGTTTTTGCCGAGTGTGTTCACCAGAACGTTGAGGCGGCCACGGTGGGCCATGCCCAAAACAATTTCCTTCGCGCCGTAGGAGCCGGCACGCTGAATCAGCTCGTCCAGACACGGGATCAGGCTTTCGCCACCTTCCAGACCAAAGCGCTTGACGCCGGGGTAGCGGGAGCCCAGGTACTTCTCCAGCCCTTCTGCGGCAGTGAGACGTTCAAGAATGTGCTTGCGAGTCTCGGCGTTGTATTCGGGCCGGGAACGGACCGGCTCCATGCGCTGCTGGAACCACCGCTTAATGCGGGTGTCCACCACGTGCATGTACTCAGCGCCGATGCTTTCGCAGTAGGTCTGACGCAGCCCGTCAACGATGTCCGAGAGCTTCATGGCCTCGGAGCCAAAGTTCAGCGACCCGGTCTGGAATTCCAGATCCAGATCGGACTCGCTCAACTCATGGAATTTGGGGTCCAGATCCTCCACCGGCGGACGCTGCCAGACGCCGAGCGGGTCCAGCTTGGCTTCCTGATGACCGCGGAACCGGAACGCATTGATCATCTGCAGTACGCGAACCTGCTTCTTGTCGGCATCGGATGTGGCACTTGCCGGAACACCGCCGGACGCAAGGAAGCGCTGGTTGCGTGAGATATGCTCGAACTGTTCGCGAATGGTGGAGTGAACGATATCGCGGCCGGGATAGCCATCAACGCTCGGGAGTTGGTCGAAATAGTTACGCCACTCTTCGGGAACGGCGTTGGGGTCTGTCAGGTAGGTTTCGAAAAGCTGTTCAACGTAGGCCAGATTCCCCCCCTGGAGGTGGGAGGTCTGCCACAACTGCTCCATTATGCTTTCGTGCATCTTGAATAGCTCACCTTGGGCTGGTGCGGGGAGCCGGTATGGTCTGTCAGGGGTATTTCTCAGTCAATACGGGTAATTACGTCATGACTTTGACCACCACACTCGACACGGATGTTTTCCATTCCCCAGTGGTTTTTATACTCGGCAAAGCCGTGGGATAGCCTTTTAAGTTCTCGTCACGGCCCGCGTAGTGTGCACCCGAGTAAGACTTTTGACTATAAGCCTTTGGTTGAAGGCCCCGCATATAGCGAGGCCTTCCGGGTACTAACCTGATCAGAACAGTATAGCGTCTGCCAACAATCCTGCTGCTTACGTGGCCCGTTGCAGCAGCAGGTTCCGGATATGGCCGATCGCCCTTGTGGGGTTCAGGCCTTTCGGGCAGACGCTGACACAGTTCATGATGCCCCGGCAACGGAACACACTGAACGGATCGTCCAGATTCGCCAGCCGCTCCGCCTGCGCGGTATCACGGCTGTCCGCCAGGAACCGGTAGGCCTGAAGCAGACCGGCCGGACCAATGAACTTGTCGGGGTTCCACCAGAACGACGGGCACGAGGTGGAACAGCAGGCACAGAGAATACACTCGTACAGACCGTCCAGCTTCTCCCGTTCTTCCGGTGACTGCAGACGCTCGATGGCCGGTGCCGGCTTGTCGTTGATGAGGTACGGCATGACCTTTTCGTACTGCTTGTAGAACAGGCTCATGTCGACCACCAGATCCCGGATCACCGGCAGCCCCGGCAGCGGACGCAGCACCAGCTTGTTGTTCTTCGCCACCTGAGACACCGGCGTGATACAGGCCAGACCGTTCTTGCCGTTCATGTTCATGCCGTCCGAACCGCAAACACCCTCACGGCAGGAGCGGCGATAGGCCAGAGTCGGGTCTTTTTCCTTCGCCAGCGCCAGCACATCCAGAACCATCAGATCCTTGCCTTCCGGCAACTCGATCTCAACATCCTGCATGTAAGGGGCGTTGTCAGTTTCCGGGTTATAACGGTAAAGGCTTACCAACATTGCGTACTACCCCCTTAGTAAGTCCGGACTTTCGGCTCGAACTTCTCAACCGTCTTCGGCGCAAAGTTCACATCACGCTTGCCTACCCGCTTCTCCAGCGGGAAGTACATGGAATGCTTCAGCCAGTTCTCGTCATCACGCTCGGTGTAATCGTTACGGGCGTGCGCACCCCGGCTTTCCTTCCGCTCAATGGCCGACTTGGCAGTCGCGTAAGCCACTTCGTAGAGGTTGTCGAGCTCAAGCGCTTCAATACGGGCGGTGTTGAACGCATTGCTGGTGTCGGCCAGCTTGGTCTTGCGCACACGCTCACCGATCTCCTCGAGAAGCTTGAGCCCCTTCTCCATGCTTTCGCCGTCGCGGAATACACCGAAGTAGAGCTGCATGCAGTTCTGAAGATCCTTGCGGACATCGGCAACACTTTCACCCTCGGTTGCGTTGTTCAGACGCTCCAGGCGAGCCATTGCACGCTTGATATCTTCTTCGGAGGCATCGTCGACATCAAAGCCATTGCGCAGCTGCTCCTCAATGTGCAGACCGGCGGCACGACCAAACACCACCAGATCCAGCAGCGAGTTACCGCCCAGACGGTTCGCGCCGTGGACCGACACACACGCCGCCTCACCGCAGGCAAACAGCCCAGGGATCGGCTTGTCGTTGCCGTTCTCGTCCTGAGTCAGCGCCTGACCCCCGACGTTGGTCGGAATACCGCCCATCATGTAGTGACAGGTCGGAACGACCGGAATCGGCTCTTTGACCGGATCGACGTGCGCGAAGGTACGGGACAGCTCGCAAATGCCCGGCAGACGCAGATTAAGAGTTTCTTCACCAAGATGATCCAGTTTCAGCAGCACGTGATCCTTGTTGGGACCACAGCCACGGCCTTCGAGGATCTCCAGCACCATGGAGCGGGCAACGACGTCACGACCGGCAAGGTCCTTGGCGTTCGGTGCGTAGCGCTCCATGAAGCGCTCGCCCTCGGAGTTGATCAGGTAGCCACCCTCACCCCGGCAACCTTCGGTCACCAGCACACCGGCACCGTGAATACCGGTCGGATGGAACTGCCACATCTCCATATCCTGGACCGGGAAGCCCGCGCGCAGTGCCATGCCAATACCGTCACCGGTGTTGATCAGGGCGTTGGTGGTGGAGGCATAGATACGGCCTGCACCGCCGGTCGCCAGAACCGTGGCCTTGGATTTGATGTAACAAACCTCGCCGGTTTCGATCTCGATGGCAACGACACCGACCACTTCATCTTTGGCGTTCTTGACCAGATCGACGGCATACCACTCGTTCAGGAAGGTGGTGCCGCCTTTCAGGTTGGCCTGGTACAGTGTGTGCAGCAGGGCATGACCGGTACGGTCCGCTGCGGCACAGGTCCGCGCGGCCTGACCACCCTTACCGTAGTCCTTGGACTGACCGCCGAACGGGCGCTGGTAGATACGCCCCTGCTCGGTACGGGAGAATGG
>JBPEXU010000149.1:0-24055 GCA_052031225.1 Marinobacter sp.
GGCATGTTTCAAACTCCAACTGCGGTGATGAACGGGGTCGCCCAAGGCCATCCCGGAAAGAAACGCCCAAGAGCATAACAAAGGCGGCTTGCCCGGTCTTGTCAGCAAAAGGTGGAGTCAAAGGCAGCCGACCCGTAACAGTTACCTACGGTTAATAGAAGCCAATTCTGCTAAACTGTGCGCCGTCAATTTTATGCCCGCGGTACAGACGATCTATGACTGCCACCGAACATTCCGGCCGCCCCCATCCGCTTTCCCGCCGCTTCTGCATCGCCCCGATGATGGATTGGACGACGCCCCATTTTCGCTATCTGGCGCGCATCCTCAGTAAGCGGGCGCTGCTGTATACGGAAATGGTGACCACCGGCGCCCTCATTCATGGCGATACCGAGCGTTTTCTGCGGCACGACCCGGCGGAATACCCGCTGGCGCTGCAACTGGGGGGCAGCGACGCCCGGGAACTGGCGCACTGTGCCAGGCTGGCGGAACAGTTCGGCTTCGATGAAGTCAACCTGAACGTTGGCTGTCCCAGTGACCGGGTTCAGAACAACATGATCGGCGCCTGCCTGATGGCCCACCCGGAGAAAGTCGCCGAAGGTGTGGCGGCGATGATCGATGCCACCCGCTTGCCGGTGACGGTCAAGCACCGCATCGGCATTGACGAACGGGAATCCTGGGACGACCTGTGCCAATTCATCGAGACCGTTTCCGGCGCCGGCTGCCGAACCTTCATCGTGCACGCCCGCATCGCCATTCTGGACGGGCTGAGCCCGAAGGAAAACCGGGAGATCCCGCCACTCAAATACGATTGGGTGTACCGCCTCAAAGAACGCTACCCCGATCTGGAAATCGTCATCAATGGCGGCATCAAAACCTTCGAGGAGTGTCACCACCACCTGGCCCATACCGATGGCGTCATGTTGGGACGCGAGGCTTACCACAATCCCTGGCTGCTGGCCGGGGTAGACCAGGCCTTTTTTGGTGACGAACCGCCAGTGACCAGCCGGCACGAGGCGCTGCGTGCAATGTACCCGTTCATCGAACGGGAACTGGCCCGGGGCGTTTATCTCGGCCATATTTCCCGCCACCTGCTCGGCCTGTTCCACGGTGTCCCCGGAGGCCGACAATTCCGGCGCTACATCAGTGAAAACGCTCATAAACCCGGCGCCAATCTGGATGTGATTCGCACGGCGCTGGCACGGGTGCGTGAATCGCACGAGGACACTCTGGCGACAACCTGATCACAGCTTGCCATCGGTCCGTCTTGTTCCTGTCAGAACACCCCGTTATTGTAGGGAAAACACCGGCATCCGGGATTCGGGTGTGAACGACAGATAACAACCGGGACGACAAGACGAATGACCAGCAAGCTTGACCAACTGAAAACCATGACCACCGTTGTGGCCGATACCGGCGACCTGGACGCCATTGCCCAGTGGCGTCCGGAAGATGCCACCACCAATCCGTCCCTGCTGCTCAAAGCCGCCGCTTCCGACGCCTATCGTCCGATGCTTGAGAAAGCGGTTGCCGACGCCCGCCGTCACGGCGGCTCGGACGCCGAGCAGCTGACCGTGGCCACCGATCTGCTCGCAGTCATGGCGGGCCAGGAAATCCAGCGACTGATTCCCGGCCTGGTCTCCACCGAAGTGGATGCCCGGCTGTCGTTCGACACCGACGCCACCGTCGACCGGGCGCAACGACTGATCGACTACTACGACCAGCTTGGCGCCGATCCGAACCGGGTGCTGATTAAGATCGCCGCGACCTGGGAGGGCATCCGGGCCGCCGAGCGTCTGGAGAAGCGCGGCATTCGCTGCAACCTGACGCTGCTGTTTTCCTTCGTGCAAGCCGCAGCCTGCGCTCAGGCCGGGGCGTTTCTGATCTCCCCGTTCGTTGGCCGGATTCTGGACTGGCACCTGGCCAACAGCGGGCGCGACAGCATTCCGGCCTCGGAAGATCCGGGGGTGCTGTCGGTGTCGCGGATCTACAATTTCTACAAGGCCAACGGGTTCGAAACCGTGGTCATGGGCGCCAGCTTCCGCAATACCGGCGAAATCGAAATGCTCGCCGGCTGTGACAAACTGACGATCAGCCCGGCCCTGTTGCAGCAACTGCAGGACGATCAGGGACCGCTGACCCGGAAACTGTCACCCGAGGGCGCGGACAGCCCCGATCCGGTGGTCACCATCGACGAGAAACGGTTTCGCTGGGACTCTAACGAAGACGCGATGGCAACCGAGAAGCTGGCCGACGGCATCCGCCGCTTTACCGCCGACCAGATCGAACTGGAGCGTCGCGTGCGCCAGCTCGCCCGCGCCGCATGAGTAACCCGGAAGAAAACGCTCCAAAACCATGATCAAACGTCTGCACCAATGGCTGACCGGCCCGGAAGCCGCCCGCAAAGAACCCGACGCCCACCAGCTTGCTGTTGCGGCAACGGCCCTGATGGTCCAGCTCTCACGGGTCGATAGCGATCAGGATGAGCGGGAGCTGCAGACCATCGTCGACTGCGCGGTCGCGGCGCATCAGGTCAGTCGCGACGAAGCCGAGCAGATTCTGCGCGAAGCCCTGGATCAGGCCGAAGACGCGACCTCGCTCTACGAGTTCACCGGCCTGATCAATGACCAACTCGATCAGGCCGCCAAACTCAGCCTGCTGGAGAGCATCTGGCGGGTTGCGTTTGCCGACGGTCGCATCGACAAGTACGAAGAACATCTTATACGCCGAATGGCCGATCTGCTGCACCTTAACCATCGGGAATACATGCAGGCACGGCACCGGGCCGAAACGTCCGCCCCCGATTAGGAGACACCATGTTAGCCATCCTTCACCCGAACATCGCCCTGGACAGTGAAGACTACCGGACAACGCTGGAGTATCTGGAAAATCTGCCCGGAGTGTCGATCCGTGTTCATGAGGTTCAGGGCGCGACCCAGCGACTGACCGAAATCTACCTGCTCGGCGACACCAAGTCCCTGGATAAAGAAGACATCGAAGCCCTGCCCGCGGTCGAGCGCGCCATCCGCATCTCCGAGGACTACCGCATCCTTGGCCGGCACCGGGACGATCGCCGGCAAAGCGGGTTCACCTACAACGGGGTCGAGTTCAATCAGCAGAATCTCAACGTCTTCGCCGGCCTGTGCGCGGTGGACACGCCAGAGCATGTGGAAATCATGCTGCAAGCCCTGGAGGACAATGGCCAGGTCTGCACCCGTATGGGCGCCTACAAGCCGCGCACCAATCCCTACTCCTTTCAGGGGCACGGTAAAGGGTGCCTGCCATGGGTGTTCGAAAAAGCCGGCAAACACGGCATCAAAGTGATCGCCATGGAGATCACCCACGAGAGCCACATTGAAGAAATCGATACCTGCCTAGAGAAACTGGGTCGCCCCACCGGGGTGATGCTCCAGATCGGCACCCGCAACACCCAGAACTTCGAACTGCTGAAAGCCATTGGTCGGCAAAAGACCTATCCGGTTCTGCTCAAGCGCGGTTTTGGTATCACGTTGAACGAGTCGCTGAATGCCGCGGAGTATCTCGCCAGCGAAGGCAACGCCAACGTCGTGTTCTGTCTCCGTGGCATGAAAACGGAGGCCGGCCAGCCACACCGTAACATGGTCGACTTCGCCCACGTACCGACGGTCAAACGGCTGACCCGCATGCCCGTGTGCGTTGACCCGTCGCACTCGGTCGGCAGTCGCGAGCAATCACCGGATGGCATTCTGGATGTCATGCACGCGACCGCGCAGGGCGTCATTGCCGGCGCCAACATGGTGCTGGTGGACTTTCATCCGAAGCCGGAAAAAGCGCTGGTCGACGGCCCGCAGGCGTTGCTGATGCACGAACTGCCCGCCTACCTCGAAGACATCCGTCTGTGCCATGAGAGCTGGAAGAAACGGCAAGCCATTTACCAACGGCTGAAGGACACCGACTCAGCATGATCGTTTACGGCCACCGGGGTGCCAAGGGCGAAGCCCCGGAGAATACACTGCCCGGATTCATCCACGCTCACCGCCACGGCATTCGTCACTTCGAGCTGGATCTGGTGCTGTCCAAGGATGGGGTGCCGATACTGGTGCACGATCTGACGGTCGATCGCACCACCGAATCCAAAGGCGGGGTGTCAAAATACACCGCGTCTGAACTGGGCGACATGGATGCCCGGCGCAACACCAGTTCCTGGCCGCGCAAAGTAGGCATTCCCACGCTGGAACAATTGCTGGATCAGTTCGACGATCTGGAACACCTGCAGCTGGAAGTCAAAAAGGATTCGCGCCAACGCCTGAACGTTCTGTGCAACCGGCTGACGGAAATCATTCAACGGCGAAATCTCTACCAGACCGCAGCCATCACTTCGACCGACAGCTGGTTCCTGCGGGAAATTCGGCGCCGGGATCAGAACATCCAGATCGGCTTGGTGGCCGAGCGGCGCTTCCCTCGGCCACTCAACGTCGCGGCCCGTCTCGACTGTGACTATTTCTGCGTGAACTGGAAACTGTGTACCGAGGAACTGGTCAGCGCCGCCCATCGCCGGGGCATGCACGTATCGACCTGGACGGTGAACCGCATTCACGACATGCTGCGACTGGAATCGATGGGGGTCGACAGCATCATTACTGACTTCCCGACCAGCACCCGCATGTTCTTTGACAATCGTGCCAGGGCGCTGCTGTCGCTGCCGGAGCTACACCTGAGCGTCTCCGACAGCAAAGCGACGGCAGACTGAACCGGATCAGAAAATCCGGTTCAGTCCGTTCAGGGCCGCCACCCGATAGGCTTCCGCCATGGTCGGGTAGTTAAAGGTGGTGTTGATGAAATAGTTCAGGGAGTTGGCCTCCCCTTCCTGGTTCATGATCGCCTGACCGATGTGCACGATCTCGGCCGCCTGGTCCCCGAAGCAGTGAATGCCAAGGATCTCGCGGGTCTCCCGGTGGAACAGGATTTTCAGCATCCCCACCGCTTCACCGGTGATCTGCGCCCGGGCCAGATCCTTGAAGAAGGCCTGCCCCACTTCGTACGGCACTTTGGCCTCGGTCAGTTCACGCTCGGTTTTGCCCACCGAGCTGATTTCCGGAATGGTGTAAATCCCGGTGGGCACATCGGAAACGAAGCGGAAGTACTCGTCCTGTACGATGTCCGACGAGGCCGAACGGCCCTGATCGTAAGCGGCACTGGCCAGGCTCGGCCAGCCGATCACGTCACCGACGGCGTAGATGTTCTCGACCTCGGTGCGGTAGTGCTCGTCCACCGCCAGTTGACCACGACCGTTCGGCACCAACCCAATGTTCTCAAGCCCCAACGTGTCGGTATTGCCGGTACGCCCGTTGCACCAGAGGAACGCGTCGGCCCGGATTTTCTTGCCGGACTGCAGGGACAGCACCACCCCGTGGTCATCGCCGACGACCGACTCATACTGCTCGTTGTGGCGAACCAGAACGCCGTTATTGCGCAGGTGATAGCTCAGCGCATCGGAAATTTCATCATCCAGAAACGACAACAGTCGGCTCCCCGGATTGATCAGGTCCACCTTGACCCCCAGACCGGCAAAGATGGAGGCGTACTCCGAGCCGATCACCCCGGCACCGTAAATAATCAGCGTTCTTGGCGTGTGTGACAGATTGAGGATGGTATCGGAGTTGTAGATCCGATGGTGACGGAAATCCACATCGGGCGGCAGATACGGGCGTGACCCGGTGGCGATGATGGCCTGCTTGAAGTGCAGAACTTCCGCCGACTGATTGCCACGCACTTCGATACGGTTTTTGTCCAGGAACGCCGCCCGGCCGTTGATCAGATCAACCCGGTTGCGGGCATAGAACTGGGTGCGCAGTTTGACCTGTTTGCCAATGACCTTCTGGGCATTCTGAAGTACCCGGGGAAACGAAAACCAACGCGGCTCGCCAATATCCCGGAACATCTGATTGGTGTTGAAGGTGATGATCTGCTTGACGGAGTGCCGCAGTGCTTTTGATGGGATGGTGCCCCAATGGGTACAGTTCCCGCCAACGGTCGGTTTGTCTTCGATGATCGCGACACGCTTGCCGTGTTTCGTCGCATTCATCGCCGCGCCTTCGCCAGCTGGGCCAGCGCCGATAACGACGACGTCGTAATGATGCTCTGCCATGTGCGCAGTGACTCCTTATCTACGTCGTAAATTGTTTGTTATTGCTCGTTATGGGCCCGGTTATCCCCGGCGCTCGGTTTGCGTCGCGTCGTAGGCCAGATCATCCGCTGTCGCCGCTTCCTTCTCGAGGCGTTCGTTCTCTTCCTTGCATTTCTGGGTATTGCCGCCGCAGATCTCACAGGAGGTGCTGATGCCCAGCGCACCAATGCCACCACAGGTGCCGCTGATCGGCTTGCGGCCAAACATCACCCCGATCGACATCGCGGCAACCAGCAGGATTACAATCAACAATACGAGTAAAAAGGTTCCCATAAAGCCTCCCAGTTACTGGGCTATGTAGGACGTAAAGGCCGGCGTCTGGTGGGTCTCGAAGCCGCTTTCCGTCCGGACAATGAAATAGACCGGAATGTTTTCCCGGGTCGCCAGCGCGCGGGCGCGTTCGAAGCCCATCACGTTGAACGCCGTGGCCAGCGCGTCCGCGGTCATACAGTCGTCGGCAATGACAGTGACCGACGCCAGATTGTGGGTAATCGGCCGGCCGGTCGTCGGATCAATTGTATGGGAGTATCGCCGCCCTTCCGATTCGTAATAATTCCGATAATCACCGGAGGTCGCCATGGCACGGGACGACAGCGCCACCACCTTATTCACCGAACGGCCGCTGGTCACCGGCTGTTCAATGGCCAGCCGCCACAGATCGCCATTGGGTTTCCTGCCTCGGACGCGCACCTCGCCACCAATTTCAACAAGATAGGCTTCTACCCCCATACTGTCGAGATAACGGGCCACCGCGTCAACACCGTAGCCTTTGGCAATCGCTGACAGATCGACATACTGCCGGGGTTCGGCCCGCACTGCCGGTGGCTGATCGCGCAACCCCAGCTTTTCGTAGCCGGTCGCCATCAGCACGCGCTCCAGCTCGTCATCAGACGGCACCCGCTCGGGCCGGCCATCGGGGCCAAAGCCCCACAAATTAACCACCGGGCCAACGGTGATATCAAAAGCACCGTCCGTCAGCGCCGAGATTTCACGCGCCTTGGCAAGCACTGCGTGAAGCGGACCGGAAATCGGATGCCAGCGGCTTTGATCATCAGCATGATTGAATCGGGAAAGCTCGGAATCGTCGCGCCAGGTGGACATGGAGGCATCCACCCGTTCCAGTTCCCGTTCAATGCCGTTTGCCAGATCATCCAGTCGGGCCGGGTCGTCCGTCAATACGACATTGATGTGATAGGAGGTGCCGAAGATGCCGCCGCTGATCTCCCAGACTTTTTCGTCAGGCTGAAACGAGCAACCCGCCAAGGCGGCCAGGGTCAGCACCATAACGGCGCTGACCAGGGCTACCCTGACGGGTCGTAACATGCGGGATGTCATCCGGACCGTTTAGCCTCCGAAATCATCCAGCATGATGTTCTCGTCCTCGACCCCAAGATCTTTCAGCATCTTGATGACCGAGGCGTTCATGATGGGGGGCCCACACATGTAGTACTCACAGTCTTCCGGAGCCGGATGGTCCTTCAGGTAGTTTTCGTAGAGCACATTGTGGATAAAGCCGACAGGGCCATCCCAGTCATCGGTGGGCAGCGGGTCGGACAACGCCACGTGCCACTCGAAGTTGTCGTTTTCTTTTGCCAGCGTGTCGAAATCTTCGACGTAGAACATCTCGCGGACACTCCGGGCGCCGTACCAGAAGCTGATCTTACGCTTGGAGTTCAGGCGCTTGAGCTGGTCAAAAATGTGGGAGCGCATCGGCGCCATACCGGCACCACCACCGATAAAGACCATCTCGGCATCGGTGTCCTTGGCAAAGAATTCGCCGAACGGTCCCATCACCGTGACCTTGTCACCCGGCTTCAGGTTAAACACATAGGTCGACATGATGCCGGGCGGGTGATCGGTACCGGGCGGCGGCGTTGCAATCCGGATGTTGAACTTGAGCAGCCCCTTCTCTTCCGGGTAGTTCGCCATGGAATAAGCCCGGACGGTCTCCTCTTTGTTCACCCCTTTGTAGCGCCAGATATCGTGCTTGTCCCAGTCTTCGTGGAACTCTTCCTCGATGTCGAAATCCTTGAAATCGATTTCGTACGGAGGACACTCCAGCTGCACGTAGCCACCTGCGCGGAAGTCGACTTCTTCCCCTTCCGGCAGCTTCAGGACCAGCTCTTTGATGAAGGTCGCCACGTTGTGGTTGGAGATTACCTCGCACTCCCACTTCTTGACGCCGAAGAACTCTTCCGGCACCTCGATCTTCATGTCTTGCTTGACCGGGACCTGGCAGGAAAGGCGCCAGCCTTCCTTTTCTTCGCGGTTGGTGAAGTGAGTCTTTTCGGTCGGCAGCATGGCGCCGCCGCCTTCGAGCACTTTGCACTTGCACTGCGCGCAGGTACCGCCGCCGCCGCATGCGGACGACAGGAAAATCCCGTTGTTCGCGAGCGTGCCCAACAGCTTGCCGCCGGCTTCCGTCTTGAGCGTATGCTCAGGGTCGTCGTTGATTTCGATGGTCACATCACCGGTGCTTACCAGCTTGGAGCGGGCCGCGAGAATGATCGCGACCAGCGCCAGAACGATAACGGTGAACATGACCACGCCGAGAATAATTTCTGTATTCATGGTCTCGCCTTTTCGTTAAACCGAATCACCGGGTGAATTACAGGGAGATGCCGGAGAAGGACATAAAGCCCAGCGACATCAGACCCACGGTAATGAAGGTGATGCCCAGACCACGCAGGCCTTCCGGAACGTCACTGTACTTGAGTTTCTCACGGATACCGGCGAGCGCAACGATCGCCAGCGCCCAGCCCAGACCGGCGCCGAATCCGTACACCAGGCTCTCACCAAAGGTGTAGTCACGCTCAACCATGAACAGCGACGCACCCAGAATCGCGCAGTTAACGGTAATCAGCGGCAGAAACACACCCAGCGCGGCGTAAAGTGCCGGGATGTACTTGTCCAGCACCATTTCCATGATCTGGACAATGGCGGCAATAACGCCGATGTAGGTCAGCAGCCCGAGGAAACTCAGGTCCACGTTCGGCAGGCCGGCCCAAGCCAGCGCGCCCTCACGCAGAATGCCGTTGTACAGCAGGTTGTTGACCGGCACGGTGACGGTCAGCACCACGACCACCGCGATGCCCAGGCCAACCGCCGCTTCGATCTTCTTGGAAATGGCCAGGAAGGTGCACATTCCCAGGAAGAACGCCAGCGCCATGTTTTCGACGAAGACGGCCTTAAGGATCAGACTGATATAGTGTTCCATCAGAAGGCCTCCTTGGCGGTGTGGCGAGACAGTTTGTAATCAGGCTCTTCGACCTGCTCCGGCTTCCAGGTACGCAGCCCCCAGATCGCCAGACCAATGATGAAGAACGCGCTCGGCGGCAACAGCAGCAAGCCGTTCGGAATGTACCAGCCACCTTCGTTGACGGTCGGCATGAGGGCGATACCGAACAGCGAACCGGCGCCCAGCAGTTCCCGGAAGAACGCCACGAACAGCAGCAGTACCGAATAGCCCAGACCGTTGCCGATACCGTCCAGGAAGCTCAGCCACGGCCCGTTCTTCATCGCGAAACCTTCCGCGCGGCCCATGACGATACAGTTGGTGATGATCAGACCAACAAACACCGACAACTGCTTGGAGATCTCATAGGCGTAAGCCTTGAGCACCTGATCCACCACGATAACCAGCGACGCGATGATGGTCATCTGGACGATGATCCGGATGCTCGCAGGAATCTGGGTGCGGACCAGAGACACCGCCAGGTTGGAGAACGCGGTAACCGCGATGACCGACAGGCACATAACGATGGTCACGTTCATGCTGGTGGTCACCGCCAGCGCGGAACAGATACCGAGGATCTGCAGCGCAATCGGGTTGTTACTGAAAATCGGTTCGAAGAGAACCTGTTTGGCTGATGCGTCTGCCATGATCAGACCTCCCCTTGACGAAGTTTCTGGAGGAACGCCGCGTAACCGCGCTCACCCATCCAGTAGTTGACCAGCTGTTCCACACCTCGGCTGGTCAGGGTCGCACCGGACAGGGCGTCTACCTTGTGTTCCTTGTTGGCCGCGTTGGCATCCACACCACCCTTCACCAGACGAATCTGGGGTTCGGTCTTGTCCTCGTTGTAGAGTTCTTTACCGACCCACTGCTGCTTCCAGCGCGGGTTGTCCACTTCACCACCGAGACCCGGTGTCTCTGCGTGGGAGTAGAAACCAAGACCTTCGATGGTGTTCAGGTCACCTTCAAGCGAGATAAAGCCGTAGAGCGTGGACCACAGGCCGTAACCGTGGATCGGCAGCACCACCCGCTTGAGTTCGCCGTTTTCGCTCAGGGTATACACCTTCGCCACGTTCGGACGGCGCTTGATACCGGCCTTGTCTTCGGACGCCGGAATGTCCGTGGACAGTGCCGGATCCGAGGCAGCCTTGTACATGTCGTACTTCATCGGATCCTCGACACCGACCTCGGCGGGATCCACGTAGTCGCCGGTATCCAGATTCACCAGGCGAACGTCGAACTGACCGAACAGCTCTTCAATCTGCTCCGGGCTCGCACCCTCGGGCAGCATGCCGGCCGCGGACAGGATGTTGGTCTTGATATCCAGGCTCTGGTTTTTCACCTGCGCCGGCTTGAGCATGACCGCGGCGGTCGACACGACGACCGAGAAGACGATACTCAGCACCAGCGCAACGATCAGGGTTCTGGAGACGGTTTCTTTAGCTTTAGCCACGAGCAAGCCTCCGTTTGATGTTGGCCTGAACCACGTAGTGGTCCATCAGCGGCGCGAACAGGTTGGCGAACAGAATCGCGAGCATGATGCCTTCCGGGAACGCCGGGTTGATGACCCGGATCAACACGGTCATCACACCGACGAGAATGCCGAAACACCAGCGCCCGGTGTTGGTCATGGCAGCGGACACAGGATCGGTTGCCATGAACATCATGCCGAAGGCAAAGCCACCCATAACCAGATGCCAGTGCGGCGGCACGTCGAACATCGGGTTGGTTTCCGAGCCGATCAGATTCAGCAGCAGGGACATGCCGATCATACCGATGAGTACGCCCCCGACGATGCGATAGGACGCGATCTTCATCATCAGCAGAATCAGGCCGCCGATCAGAATCGCCAGTGTCGAGGTCTCACCCATGGACCCCTGAATGGTGCCCATGAACGCGTTCATCCAGCCAATCTGGGACTCGAGTGCTTCCAGACCGCCGGATGCCGCCCAGCTCAGCGCGGTCGCGCCGCTGAAACCGTCTACCGCAGTCCATACCGTGTCGCCCGAGATCTGCGCCGGGTAAGCGAAGTACAGGAACGCACGGCCGGTCAGTGCCGGGTTCAGGAAGTTCTTGCCGGTACCGCCAAACACTTCCTTACCGATCACGACACCAAAGGTGATGCCCAATGCAACCTGCCAGAGCGGAATGGTCGGCGGGCAGATCAGCGCAAACAGCACCGAAGTGACGAAGAAGCCTTCGTTGACTTCGTGCCGGCGAACGGTGGCGAACAGCACTTCCCAGAAACCACCCACCACAAAGGTGACGAAGTAAATGGGCACGAAGTACGCCATGCCATAGACAAAATTGTCCCAGACCCCGGCACCGGCACCGGTGACCGCAAGCGCCTGGATAAAGGCCGTACGCAGGCCGCCGTCGCCAACCATCGCGTCCGGGTTGGCCGCCAGGAAGCTGTTCGCCTGATAGCCGATGTTCCACATACCGAAGAACATCGCCGGGAAGGTGCACAGCCACACGGTGATCATGATGCGCTTGAGGTCAACCCCGTCACGAACATGAGCAGTGGTGGACGTTACCTTGCCCGGGGTATAGAAAATGGTATCGATGGCTTCGTACAGCGCGTACCAGCGCTCGTATTTGCCACCTTTTTCAAAATGATGCTCGATGCCATCGAGAAACTGTCGGATTGCCATCGTTTTAGCCCTCGATCTCGATTCGGGTCAGATTCTCGCGGAGGATCGGACCGTATTCATATTTGCCGGGGCACACGAAGGTGCACAGCGCCAGATCTTCTTCGTCCAGCTCCAGGGCACCGAGTTTCTGTGCCATTTCGGTGTCACCGACAATCAGCGAACGCAGCAGCTGAGTCGGAAGGATGTCCAGCGGCATCACCTGCTCGTAGACACCCACCGGCACCATGGCACGCTCACTGCCGTTGGTCGTGGTGGTGAAGTCGAACTGCTTGCGGCCAAGGAGTTTGGACAGGTAGATGTTCAGCACCGAGAACTTGTTCGGGCCGGGCGACAGCCATCCCATGAATTCGCGCTTGGTGCCCTCTTCCAGCACCGACACCTGATTCGCGAACCGCCCCAGATAGGCACAGGGACCATCTCCACGGCGACCACCGAACACGGAGCCGGAAATCGCGCGAACCTCACAGTCGGTGGCGACCTCGCCGTCCAGCAGCTCAGGCAGGCTGGCACCCAGACGGGTACGAACCAGGCGCGGCTTGAGCGCCTTTGGGCCACCGATAGCAACAATACGCTCAACCGGCACTTCGCCGGTCACGAACAGCTTGCCGATATCGATGACGTCCTGGTAGTTGATGGACCAGACGGTCTTGTTGGCGGATACCGGATCCAGGTAGTGGATGTGGGTACCGACGTTGCCGGCCGGGTGTACGCCATCGAACTGGTGCACTTCAACATTCCCGACCTTGGGCACCGCGACGTTGGAGCCCGGCTTGCCGGTAACAAACACCTTGCCGTTGGTCAGTTTGGACAGCAGCAGCACACCGTTTTCGAACGCCTTGCTGTTTTCGGCGATGATCACGGTCGGGTCAGCAGCCAGCGGATTGGTGTCCATGACCGACACAAAAATCGAGTTCGGGGTCGAATCGATGGTCGGCACTTTGCTGTAGGGCCGGGTCTTGAACGCCGTCCACAGACCGGACTCCACCAGATTATCGACAACCTGCTGACGCTCCAGGGCGGCCAGCGCGGACTCGTCGTAGCGGGCGTAGGTCTCGGCCTCGTCACCGTCAATCTCGATCACGATTGACTGGAATACACGACGCTCACCACGATTGATTTCTTTCACCACGCCGGCGGCGGGTGAGGTATAACGAACGCCTTCGGTCTTCTTATCCGTGAACAGCAGCGACCCGCGCTTGACACGGTCCCCCTCTTTCACAGCCATCGTCGGCTTCATGCCGTTATAGTCAAAACCGATCAACGCTACGTGGCGAACGGATTTGCCGTCAG
Organism: Marinobacter sp.; assembly: GCA_052031225.1. Lineage (GTDB taxonomy): Bacteria > Pseudomonadota > Gammaproteobacteria > Pseudomonadales > Oleiphilaceae > Marinobacter. Next base: position 13,343 of record JBPEXU010000149.1, read on the forward strand.
TGATGGTCTGTTCGGGAGCGCCGCTGATGGGAAGATCCAGGCCTTTTTTGATCTTAATCATTAGCCTCGTCCAATCATCAGAAACTCGTCTATGGATTTGTAACGCCCGGCCCCTGCGGCCCAGGTTTCCTCTCCGGATTGCACCAGAACGGCTGCACCTTGTTATTCGAACGCCCCTGCAATTGCTGCCAGCATACGTTCGACGCAGGAAAAGATGAGAAACGGGGTGCCAGACATACCCAAAATCGCGCCAATTATAGAGATTAAGGGAGGCCATTTCCACCAGAAACCCCGACGGTTTTGTTGCAAAACGCAACCTCATAACCCCGACAAACGTCCAATAAAAAACCCCGACAACGAGGTTGTCGGGGCTCTGATCCAGCGCGTCAACTCAACGCAGAGTTACGCCATACCCTCAATCTCGGGCACGCTTCGGGAAAATCGGATAGGTCACGCCGGCCATCTGGTTGACGCAGCGGATCACCTGCGCACTGTAACCGAACTCATTGTCGTACCAGACGTACAGGATCAGGCGCTTGCCATTGGCAATGGTGGCCTGGGCATCCACGATACCGGCGTGGCGGGAGCCGACGAAGTCGGTCGACACCACTTCCGGCGAGTTCACGAAGTCGATCTGCTTCTGCAGCTCGGAGTGCAGCGCCATATCGCGCAGGTACTCGTTGACTTCTTCTGCGGAGACCTCTTTGTTGAGGTTCAGGTTCAGAATCGCCATGGATACGTTTGGCGTCGGCACGCGAATGGCGTTGCCGGTCAGCTTACCCTTCAGCTCAGGCAGCGCCTTGGCCACGGCCTTGGCAGCGCCGGTTTCCGTGATCACCATGTTCAGCGGCGCGCTGCGACCACGCCGGCTACCCTTGTGGTAGTTGTCGATCAGGTTCTGATCGTTGGTGTAGGAGTGAACGGTCTCGACGTGACCGTCCTCGATGCCGTACTCATCGTTGATGGCCTTGAGCACCGGGGTAATCGCATTAGTGGTGCAGGACGCCGCCGACAGAATTTTGTCGTCGTCGGTGATCCAGTCGTTGTTGATGCCGTAGACGATGTTCTTGATGTTGCCCTTGCCCGGCGCGGTCAGAATCACCCGGCTGACGCCCTTGGACTTCAGGTGCAGCCCCAGCCCCTCTTCATCGCGCCACTTACCGGTGTTGTCGATCACGATGGCGTTGTTGATGCCGTATTCGGTGTAATCCACCTTATCGGGACCGTCGGAGTAGATGACCTTGATAAAGTTGCCGTTGGCGATCAGGGCAGACTGCTCCTGATCCACGGTGATGGTGCCGTCAAACGGCCCATGCACAGAGTCGCGGCGCAGCAGACTGGCGCGTTTTTCCAGATCATTGTCGGCACCGCCCTTGCGAACCACGATGGCGCGCAGGCGCAGGTTGTTGCCGCCGCCGGCTTTCTCAATCAGGATGCGCGCCAGCAGACGCCCGATCCGGCCGAAGCCATACAGCACCACATCCTTGGTATCGTTGTGGGACGCTTCCTCGGACTGGGCCGCGTACTGACCGACAACCGGGCCGATCTCACGTTTGAGGAATTCAACCAGGTCGCCGCCTTCGGCCTTGAACTTGACCGCCAGCTTGCCGATATCGACATGGGCACGCCCCAGGTCCAGCTTATCCATGGCCTGAAGAATCGGCAGAGTGTCATGAACAGACAGCTCGTTGTCTTCAACCTGACGAACGAAACGGTGCGCACGGATAATATCGATCACGGACTGATTGATGATGGCGCGACCGTAAACGGACGTGACAACGTTGTTTTTGCGGTACAGACGGCCGATCAGCGGAATCATCGCTTCCGCAGTGGACTCTCTTTCCGTCCAGTTGGACAGGTGCTGATTGATCTGTTCGTGACTCACGATAAGGACCTCTGTATAGGCACTGGAAAAGGTTTGGGGCGCACATTATCCAATTTATCCCCCCCTACGGCAAATACGAAGCAGCCGCGACACCGTAGACATTGGCCGTACCCGGAACCGCTACCGCGCCATGACACCGTCACCCCCGGGCGCTAGAATACGCCGCTCGCGCGCTCACCAGATACCGACAGCAGGAGACTGACACCATCATGAGCCAAGGCTTCTCCGGACCCGATCACGCTCTGGTTGCACCCGATGCTCCCACCCGCGCTGCCGACCACCGCACCTGGGGGCAGCTGCACGGCAGCAGCGACGCCTTGGCCATCTGCGAGAGCGCCCGACGCCACGAAGGGTTGACGCTGGTCGTCACCCAGAGCACCAGCGACGCCCTTCGTCTTGAGCAGGCCCTGCGCTTCTATCTGGATTTGCCGGCGGATGAAGAGAGCCAGGCAATCACCGACGACGGCCTGGAACTGCTGTCGCTGCCGGACTGGGAAACCCTGCCCTACGATCTGTTCTCACCGCATCAGGACATCATCTCCCGGCGCATCCGGACCCTGCACCGGTTACCCACCACCGAGCGAGGCCTGATCGTCGTCCCGGCCCGGACCCTGATGCACCGGCTGCCGCCCGCCAACTACCTCCAGGGCAACACATTGTTGCTCAAGGTCGGCCAGAAACTCGACATCGAGAACTGGCGCCTGACCCTGGAATCTGCGGGCTACCGGCATACCGAAAACGTCTATGAGCATGGCGAGTACGCGGTGCGCGGGGCCATTCTGGACATCTTCCCAATGGGCGCCAGCCAGCCTTACCGGATCGATTTGTTCGACGATGAAATCGAAACCCTGCGCACCTTCGATCCGGAAACCCAGCGCTCCATTGACCGCATTGACCAGATCGAACTGCTCCCGGCCTACGAATTCCCCTGGCACAAGGAAGCCCGTTCCGCGTTTCGCAACCGCTGGTTCGAGCACTTCCCCAACGCCGACAAAGACGCCCCCATTTATCAGGACGTATCCAGCGGCATCACCCCGCCGGGTATTGAGTATTACCTGCCCCTGTTCTTTGACGACACCGCAACGCTGTTTGACTATCTGCCGGACCAGACCCTGGTGTTTACCGCCGATGGTCTGAACGAAGCGGTGGCCCAGTTTGAGGCCGAGACCCGAAACCGTTACGAGGACCGCCGCCACGACCGGATGCGCCCGATCTTGCCGCCGGCGACCCTGTTTCTTCAGCAGGACGAACTGTTTGGCGGCCTGAAGCGGTTTCCCCGCGTCACTCTGACGGCGGGTCCGGCGCAGGGCGGCGGCGCCACCAACTGCCCGACCGACGCCCTGCCCGACGTAGCCATGGACGGACGGGCGGCCGATCCGTCTGGCCGGCTGAAGCGCTTCCTGCACGATTTTGGCGGCCGCATCCTGATTGGCGCGGAATCGTCGGGCCGGCGGGAAGCCCTACTCGACAACCTCCGCGATCAGAACCTCAAACCCGTTGCGATTGACGGCTGGTCCGCGTTCCTGGCCGACCCGACCTGTACGCTTGGCATCACCATCGCCCCCATGGAACAGGGCTTGGTCCTGCCGGACGAACGCATCGCCCTGATTACCGAAACGGCGTTGTTTGGCGAGCGCGTATTGCAACGGCGCCGACGGGAAAAACCGACCGACGTCGACGACGCCGGTTACCGGGATTTGTCTGAGCTGCGGATCGGCGCACCGGTGGTGCACATCGACCATGGCGTTGGCCGCTACCGGGGACTGGAAACCCTGTCCGTGGATGGCGATGCCAGCGAATTTCTGACTCTGGAGTACGCCGGCGGCTCCAAACTCTATGTTCCGGTCTCCAGCCTGCACCTGATTTCCCGCTATACCGGCGCCGACACCGAGCACGCGCCGCTGCACAAACTCGGCACCGAGCGCTGGAGCAACGCCAAGCAAAAGGCGCTCGAAAAAATACGCGACACCGCCGCCGAGCTGCTCGACATCTACGCCCGTCGGGAGGCCCGCAAAGGCTTCCAGTTCGAGAACCCGAAGGACGCCTATCGGGCGTTTGCGGCGGGCTTCCCGTTCGAGGAGACCCCGGATCAGCAAGCCGCTATCGAGGCGGTGATCGAGGACATGACCAGCGAGCGGCCCATGGATCGGCTGGTGTGCGGCGACGTCGGCTTTGGCAAGACCGAGGTCGCCATGCGCGCCGCGTTCGTCGCCACCTGGTCCGGCAAGCAGGTGGCGGTGCTGGTGCCCACCACCCTGCTCGCCCAGCAGCACTACGAATCCTTCCGGGACCGTTTCGCCGACACTCCGGTGCGGGTCGAGCTGCTCAGCCGGTTCCGCAGTGCCGGCCAGACCAGCAAGACGCTGGCAGCGGTGGAAAGCGGCAGCGCCGACATCGTCATCGGCACCCACAAGCTGCTGCAGGGCGATATCCGGTTCAAGAACCTGGGCCTGGTCATCATCGATGAAGAACACCGCTTCGGGGTTCAGCAAAAGGAAAAGCTCAAGTCCCTGCGCGCGGAAGTGGACATGCTGACACTCACCGCCACCCCCATCCCCCGGACCCTGAACATGGCCATGGGGCATTTGCGGGACCTGTCGATCATTGCCACACCGCCGGCCCGCCGGCTGTCGGTCAAGACCTTCGTGCGCCAGCGGGACGACGCCATGGTCAAAGAGGCGATTCTGCGGGAGATCCTCCGGGGCGGTCAGGTGTATTTCCTGCACAACGACGTCGCGACCATCGAGAAGACCGCCGAGGACCTGCGCCGGCTGATTCCGGAAGCCCGGGTCGGCGTCGCCCATGGCCAGATGCGCGAGCGCGAACTGGAACAGATCATGTCGGACTTCTACCACAAGCGCTTCAACGTGCTGGTGTGTACCACCATCATCGAAACCGGCATCGACATCCCCAGCGCCAACACCATCATCATCGAACGGGCGGACAAGTTCGGCCTGGCCCAGCTCCATCAGCTGCGCGGCCGGGTTGGCCGCTCGCACCACCAGGCCTACGCCTATCTGCTGACACCGCCCCCGCGCGCGCTCACCGCCGACGCCAAAAAGCGGCTGGACGCCATTTCCGAAGCTCAGGATCTGGGCGCCGGCTTCATGCTCGCCACCCACGACCTGGAAATCCGCGGCGCCGGCGAACTGCTGGGGGAGGAGCAAAGCGGCCAGATCGAGAGCATCGGTTTTACCCTGTACATGCAGCTGCTGGATGAAGCGGTCAAGGCCATCCGCGAGGGGCGGACGCCGAACGCCGACCTGCCGCTCAGCCATGGCACGGAAATGAACCTGCGCATTCCGGCGCTGATTCCGGAAGACTACCTGCCGGACGTGCACAACCGCCTGATGCTGTACAAGCGCATCGCCAGCGTCGATAACCCGGAAGCCTTAAAAGAGCTTCAGGTTGAAATGATCGATCGCTTTGGCCTGTTACCGGAACCGGCCCGCAACCTGATCCGTCAGACCGAACTGCGGTTAAAGGCCGAAGCCCTGGGGATCGTAAAAGTCGATGCCGGCAAGGAATGGACACGGCTGGAATTCGGCAGCTCAACGCCGGTCGATCCCCTGGTGCTCGTTAAAAAGGTGCAATCCTCGCCCGACCAATACCGCCTGGAAGGCGCCAACACCTTCCGGTTCAAGCTGAAGGACACCTCGACCAGTGGTAAACTCGACGGCATTTCAACGATGCTGGACGAACTGTCGCCGGCGAACACCAAGGCCGCACGGTAACGCGCCAATCAACCGGGGAGACTTTCCGTTGCAACGAACCACACAGAATCGCTGTATCAGGGGCGGCCGGGCCGCAGCGCTGACCCTGCTGACCCTGTTCGCTTTTGCCGCTCAGGCCCAACCAGAACCGGGCACCGCGATTCCGGACGATTACTACCGCGCCGAATTCATCCTCCTGGAGCGGATCGTCGAGCCACAGGCCGTTGAGGAACACATGCGTGATCGCGCGGTGACGCCAACGCCGGACACCGAGGCGGTGCTGTGGTCGGAAGATCAGGCCGGCAACGTGTTCACCACCCTGGATCTGGCGCCAACCACGGAACTGCACCTGAATGCCGCGGCGCAACGCCTGGAGCGCAGCGGCCGGTACCGGGTGCTGGCGATCGCCGGCTGGTACGAGGCGTTCCCGCCCAACTACGAGGGCACCCCGCTTCGGGTCGAAGCTGGTGACTGGATTGACGGCGCCGGACAGCGCGAAATCGAAGGACTGATCACCATCGACCGTCAGCGCTACCTGCACGTGGATGTGCACCTGAACCACTGGCAGGTGAATCGGGACGCCGTCGCGGAAACGGCCGCCGAACCCGCAGCTCCCGTCGCCGAAACCGTGGCCCCCGAAAACAACGGGCCGGCGTCGGTGCAGGACGACCTGCCGACGGCGGCGGACGCCCCCCTGAGCAACCAACTCCAGCCCACCGCTCAGGTTCCGCTGGAGCTACTGACCTGGATCCGGGAAACCCGCCGGATGAGGAGCGAGGAGATTCACTTCCTGGACTCGCCAACCATCGGCGTACTGGTGTTCTTCAAGAAGATTGAGGCCGAGGACTGAGCGCACCGAGTTTCGCCATTGAGCCGGACAGGATCTGTTTCACGCCCGACATCCCCTGCTCAATGGCTTCTTCGATCTCCGCCATGGTGATGATGTGATCGGTCTTGCCCGCGGCCCAGTTCACCACCAATCCCAGACACACGTATCGCATCCCCAGCTCGGCCGCCAGCACCGCCTCCGGCATCCCCGTCATACCCACGATGTCGCAGCCGTCGCGCTCCATCCGGCGGATTTCCGCCGCCGTTTCCAGCCGCGGCCCCTGAGTCGCGCCATACACGCCGAAGCCTGAGAACGACACCGCCGCCTCGGTGGCCGCATCCATCAGCACCTGCCGGGCCTCGGCGTCGTAGGGCTCGGTGAAATCGATGTGGGTCACCGCTTCCAGCTCTCCCTCGAAAAAGGTGCTGGCGCGCCCCCAGGTGTAGTCGATGAGCTGATCCGGAATAACCACGCGCGCCGGCCCCATCTCCGGATGAATCCCGCCAACCGCGTTGACACCCACCACCGTGCGCACGCCGGCATCGTGCAGCGCCTGGATGTTGGCGCGGTAGTTCACCTGATGCGGGGGAATGCGATGGGGATTGCCATGGCGAGCCAGAAACACCACCGGCTGGGTCCCCAGACGCCCTTCCACCAGCGCGGACGAGGGCTCGCCCCAGTCGGTGCCGACCCGGCGCTCCTGGTCGATGGTCAGCCCAGACAGCGTTGTCAGGCCGGTGCCACCGATGATGCCCACGGGATGCCCGTGACCGGTTGTTATCATTCCTGATCTCCTTCGTCGTTGTGGTCGCCGCCACGCGAAGACACCGCGGCGGACGATGCCGGCTTGGCGTTCCGCCCGGCCTCGCGCGGCTGGTCGTTGTCAGTGCTGTCGTCGCCATCGGTCGCACGCTCATCGCCGCGAACCCGCAGCCCGTCGGGCAGGTGCACCGTGCGGGTCGGGAACGCCACTTCGGCGCCATAGCTCTCGATAATGTCACTGATCTTCAGCAACACGTCCTGCTTGATCTCGTGAAAACGCACCCACTCGGTGGTCTTGGTGAAGGTGTAGACCATGATATCCAGGGACGAACTGTTGAAGGCCACGAAGTTCACGATCAGCGTCCGCTCGGTATCGATTTCTTCGTGACTCTCGAGCATCGACCGGATGTCCGCCACAATGTCTGCCATCTGCCCGATGTCGACGTAGCGGATACCAATGGTTTCGTAGATTCGCCGGTTGCGCATGCGCGACGGGTTTTCCACCGCGATGGTGGTGAACGCCGCATTGGGGACGTAGAGCGGGCGCTGATCAAAGGTCCGGATGGTGGTCACGCGCCAACCAATGTGTTCCACCGTGCCCTCGATGTTGCGGTCCGGTGAACGTATCCAGTCCCCCACTTTGAACGGACGGTCCAGATTGACGATCATGCCGCCAAAGAAATTGGCCAGCAGATCCTTGGCGGCAAAGCCGACCGCAATACCGCCAACGCCACCAAACGCCAGCACCCCGGAAATGCTGTAGCCCAGAGACTGCATGGCAATCAGCACGGCGGTGATGATGACCACGGCGCGGGACAGCTTGCTGACGGCGTTGACCGTGGTGTAATCCATCGGCGTTTTCATCTTGACCGGCGAGGTCAGGATGCGCTCGGCCTGTTTGATCAGGCGCAGCAGGGCCCAGACCATGATCCAGATGAAACCGAGTTCCAGCACCGTCTCATTGACGGTGAAAATTTCCGCCTCGGAATAGCGGTGCGCCACCTCCGCCGCCCAGTACACCCCCTGCAGCCAGACAAACCCCACCAGCGGTCGCCGGGCCGCGTGCAGCAGCGCATCGTCCCACATATTGCGGGTAGTGCTGGCCCGACGCTCCAGAGCGCCGATGACGCGACCGGTGATGTAGGCCACAATCGCAGTGGCGAAGACCAGCGTGAAGATGATGATGCCGGCCCGCCAGCCCGGGGACAGCAGACCAAAACCCTCAATCCAGTTGTTCAGTGTTGCCAGTAGTTCCCGAACCATCGGCTTCCTCGGATGTCAGTCAATGCTCGTGAATATCCACGGTCGTGCCAACCGGCACCCGGTCGAACAGATCAATCACGTCCTGATTACGCATGCGGATACAGCCGTGAGACAGCGGCTGCCCCATCGGCTCGGAATCCGGAGTGCCGTGAATGTATATGAAGCGGCGAAAAGTATCGACCCCAGGGCCCCGGTTCAGCCCGGGTTCAAGCCCGCACAGCCACAGAATGCGGCTGAGTATCCAGTCCCGGCCGGGGTACTGCCCGGCCAGGCGCGGGCTGTAGATTTCGCCGGTTGGCCGCCGCCCCCGGAATACCGTGTTCACCGGCAACCCGTCGCCGATTTTGGCGCGGATATAGTGCCTGCCCCGGGGCGTGCAGCCACTGCCGTCGACCTCGCCCGGGCCGTTAAACGCCGTCGATACCGGATAACGGACAATCAGCGTCCCCGGCCCGCTTCGGAGCTCGAGGGTCTGTCGGGCGATACTGACGATCAGGTAGCAAGAACTGGGGGGAGGCAGGCTCATGGCCGGTTAGGCTCCGTCTGGACACATCCAGTGCGACAGCCTAACCGAGGGAGAAGAACTCAGGCAACTGAGATATCGGTATTCGCCGGCGGCACCAGCATGGTGTCTTTGGCCTGCATACCGGCGGCCAGGAAGGGTACCAGGCGTGAGGCGATCTCCTGGACCGAGGTCTCGACGCCGGTCTTGTTCTGCAGAATGTCGCGCAGCGCATCGGAGCTGGACATGGTGAAGGCGGTGGCGCCGAGCATGAACTGAATGCGCCAGTAGCGGTCGACCGCGGACAGCTCCGGCGTTGCGGCTTTCAGCAAACGCATAAAGCGGCTGAACGGCTCGCTGTACTCCTGTTCCAGAAACTTTCGCAGGTGGCCCTGAGACTGGGTGTAGGCAAGGCCCAGCAGGCGCATAAAAATGGAAATGCCCTTCTCGTTGCGCTGAGGCATACGGATGGCGCTTTCGGTCAGCGCCCACAGGGTCTGGTTCAGCGTGGGGGGGGTGTCCTGACACTGCGCCTCGAGGTCATCAAAGGCTTTTTCGAGGGTCGCCGAAAATGGAGTCAGGAACCGGGCAAAGACCGCGTGGATCAGGGCGTTCTTTGAGCCAAAATGGTAATTGACGGCCGCCAGATTTACTTTAGCCTTACTGGTAATCATCCGAAGAGAGGTTTCGGAAAACCCCCGTTCGGCGAACAGCTCCTCGGCGGCGTCGAGGATCCGGTCTACGGTATCAGATTGCGCCATTGTTGATTCAGTGCCTCTAACAAACGTCTGTTTGAAACATACGTTTGAAGCACATTCATGTCAAGCGCGTGGCTCGGGCTCCGCGGCGACACTCTCCCATCCCCGCTCGATCGCCGCCTGGTTGCCTTCAAAAAACGCCTTCTGCACCCGACTGTAGGCTTTCTCCGCCTCCAGCAGATAAATCAGGCACAGGCGGATGTGCTCACGACGATTCAGGTGGCGGGCCAGCATCCGTTTCTCCGAGAGCCGTTTGAGTTCGCTGAAGCGGGTATTTTTCAGCGCCGGATTGAAGTCCGCCATCCGAGCGCACTGCCAAACCAGCCCATCCTTGCCCTCCAGATGGGCGATGTGCCGGCGGGCATCGTGCAGCAGCTGTTGGCGCTTCAGGATGAGATCGAGATAGGACGGGCGCGACGAGTAGATACGCCGGACGGCCGGCAACCCGAGCAACAGAATAATGACAAACGCCCCGAAGCCGCTGCCCGCCACCCAGGCAGGCACAAACCCCGGCAGACCGCTCAGAAACACGATCGCCGCCACCACCGCGCTCGCCAGCCAGAGATCCCGGCGCCGGCGGGCCTCGGCCATGGTGTAGTTGTCGGGCCAGTCCGGCATCGCCAACAGATCGAAATCCATCAGCAGCACCCGGTCGCACTGTCGTAACATCAGCCTGAGCCGGCGCTGTTCCGACTCCGCCCGCTGCTGCGCCGCCTGCTCTTCGCTGGGCGCCTCGCCAGCTGCCTTCGCGTCCGGAGAAGCCGGTTCGGCGGGAGCCTGCTCGGGCGTTTGGGGCGGTGCTGCGGGCTGGACAGCGGCCTGGGTGGCCGGCGCCGGCTGAGCATGGCTCTCGCCGGTGTGCCCGCCCTGAGGGATCGGGTCGGCGGCCCGGCCGGGGCGGAGCACCGGGCCGCGCACCGGATCGGCGGTCTGTTGAGAAAATTGCGGATTGTCGGCCATGGGCTCCGGACCCTATCGGATTCTGATGCGTCTTACCGGGT